>NZ_PNDK01000068.1:0-11636 GCF_005887265.1 Pseudoalteromonas sp. S1608 | reverse complement strand
GTTCAAGGTTCAAGGTTCAACAAAATAAAAACAAAAGCGCTGCTCAATAACAACGTTTTTTAGTATTAGCTTTGCTTAAAAGTCATAGAAAACTTAGTGATAGTAATATCTTAGGTAATTTGTTAAAACTATATAAATTAGATAAATGAGAGTGACATAGTAGAAACCTGCGCGACGCGCGCACTATACAATAGTAAGGTGCAAGGAGTAAATATCAAGCGAATGAGCAATATTAATTTAATTGATTTACGCATTAAAATAATGCGAGAAGTTTTAAGCTTATGCTCAATAAACATCTCTGATGATTTTAATTCTCAAATTATTTCAATACTCGAATTAGACAATATCCGTGACTATGGATTTGTAATAGATTCTTTGTATCTGCTCGAAGATACTCAACTAGCTAAGGGTGACTTCTACAATCATGGAATCAATATACATGAATCGAGAAACGAGAAATTTGGTGAAGCATACTTACGCATGTACGGAATATTCAATGCCTGTTATCTTCAACTACAAGCTTTAATAACACTATCTTCTAAATTGAAAATACCATTTTCAAAGAGTGAAGCGGACCATTTACCAATCTTTCTATTTAGGACGTATTACGCTTCACACACCGTAAACACAGGATATAGCTCTGATAGACGTTCTTATATTCTCGACCGACATGCACTATTAAATGGTTCTGTTGAAGGCTATTCGTCAAATACAAATGGTGAAGATCATTTTGTAAAGGCAGACATCCTCGAACTCTTATATGAGTGGGATCATTTCTTAGCCAAAAATCTTAAATCCATGTCATCAAAGTTTACTGATAAAATTGAAATTATACCTCACGATGAATTCGATTTATCTGAGATCTCGGAGCTTATTAAGTCAGAAGCTGAAATGGAATCATAATGCACCTAACAAGCAACTAATTAGGAGAAATAACTATTGGTTTTAGGTAAATCGATAATGCGATGTTTATTTTTATTATATTTGTTTGGATTTGGCTCTTCTGCTGCGTCATGCATTCAAACTGATGATCAAGTTGCAGCATGGAACTTAAAATACAATCATTTATTTAATATAAGTGTACAGCAAAATAATAACTCATTTTTCATTACAGTATATTTACCAGAGAAAATTAAAGAAGAGATGTTTAATTTTGTTTGGGTTGTAGTAGGTGAGCAAGATGACCCACTATTTGCCTTACCAACAACTGTGGTCAAAGAAGAAGGAAAGACAAAAGCTTGGTTTATTGCTAAACCTATTAATGGTGAAAAGTATACATTTATTTTTAGCTACGGAAAAGGTTGCGGCATTGAAATTGAATTACCTGTTGATTTTAAAGAAAAAACATAACAACCATAACGGAGTTTTAAAATGAGAAAAGAGTTCGAATTCACGGTTAAGGGTCATAAAATTAAAATTGTTAACTCATGGTTTAATGGTGCAAAACTATATGTAGATGGCGATTACCGTGATCAAGACTCTACCTTTATTGCTAACGGCAAAACGGCACTTCTTTCAGCTAAACTTGCTGATCTTGGTGTTTTAGAGATTTTCCCCATATCTGCGTTAATATCTGTAGAAATGGATGCATCTTTAATTACGGACGATGAAAGGTTGCAAGTATACAGCTCACATAAGCGTTTAAACTTAACACAGCAGCGATTAGCAAAATAAACACATAGGTAAAATATGAGACTATTAATGGCCCCTTTATTACTCATTATTGCTGGATGCAGTAGTGTTGCGCAAAAAGATAGAAAATACTCTCCGTGCTCTGAAGCATGGTTTAATCATGTTGAACAGCAAATAAATACCGGTGACGGTTATGGACATGGGCCAGACATTGGCTCTTTAGAATGGCGCTCTGTAATCATGTTTAAACTCGGTATTAGAGATAAGCCAAACGTACCAGAATTAAATACTCAGCAGTGGTGCCAGTTTATTGATGAAAATTATATTTAAAGCCTGCTTGGCTTTATGAGTTTAAATTTGTTGAGTTAGGTTGGGGTTTACTCACCCAACCTACGTAATATAACTCAACGCTGAGCAGCTGATCGCTTATAGCTAAGCACTTATAACTGCGCTTTCTCTTTAACTAATACCCAAATACTTATGTACTTGAATTGATAAGCGCCAGTTTTTGGCGATACAAGTATCAATGGCTAATTTAGTTGCCGACGTTTTTTGGCTGATTGGCTGTAAATATACCAGTTTTGGGTTAACACCCGTGGCGACAAATAACTCTTCCAGTTCTTCTACGTGCTTTTGCATAGCAACCGGGTGTTTAATTTCATCGGCGCGTTGCATAGCACTGCTCAATACTTTGTAACCACCACGCATATTAATTTTTGGCGATACCGTAACCCACGTTTGGGCAGGGGCGAGAATTTCAAAGGTGCCACTGGTTTCTATCTGCGTGCTAAAGCCATGATCATGCAATAAATTACACACTGGATTTAAATCGTACATACAAGGTTCACCACCGGTGATCACAACATGCTTGGCGGTATAGCCACGGGATTTAAATAACTCTAGGACCTGCGCGGCACTGGCCTCAGCCCAATGATCAGAGTCGGCTTTTTTTTCTACCGTGTCATCTAGTGATACTTTATATACGTTATCAACATCCCAAGTTTGTTTAGTGTCACACCACGAACATCCCACAGGACAACCTTGCAGGCGTAAAAATATAGACGGCGTACCGGTAAAGCTCGCTTCACCTTGAATGGTTTCAAACACTTCATTAATTTTGTACAAAAGAAATCTCACTTACAACCTGACGGCAAAATTGTTACTATTAAAAATCGCAAAGCACGGTGCAAAAATTGTCATTTATGCCTTGGCCGTGTAGTATATCGCGCCCTGATATAAACCTCTATCAAAACTAAAGAGCAAACCACGTATGACGCAAAAAGTAGTTGTTATTTATTCCGGCGGTATGGACTCATTTACTGTATTAAATAAAGCCTTACAGCAAGGCCATGATGTTTATGCCCTCTCGTTTGATTATGGTCAGCGTCATGTTAAAGAACTTAAAGTTGCCGCCAACGTATGTGAAAAGCTAAATGTCCCGCACAAAATTGTTGATATATCAGCAATTAATCAGCTTATTGGTGGTTCGTCGTTAACAGACGATATTGATGTGCCAGAAGGCCATTACGAAGAAGAAAGCATGAAAAGCACCATTGTGCCTAACCGCAATATGATTTTACTTTCCTTAGCGGTAGGTTATGCAGTGTCGCTTAAAGCGAGCAAAGTATATTATGGCGCGCATTCAGGCGATCATGCAATTTACCCTGACTGTCGTCCTGAGTTTGTTAAAAAGATGGATGATGTATGTCGTATTGCAAATTACGATGCAGTAGAAATTTTTAGCCCGTATTTAAACAATACTAAAATCGATATTTTAACCGATGGTATTAAAATGGGTTTAGACTACAGCCAAACATGGACCTGTTATAATGGTCGTGACAAAGCGTGTGGTAAATGTGGTGCCTGCCAAGAACGTTTAGAGGCCTTTGAGCTTAACAACGTGACAGACCCGCTTGAATATGAGTAAAGTTCAACGTTAATACACTAAAAGGCTACCAAGGGTAGCCTTTTTTGTTGCGATAAAACGTTAAAGCCAGCGTTTTACTCGTGATTTATAATCGTCAAATTGCTCACCAAATAATTTGTGGAGCGCCCGTTCCTCTGGGATTATTTGAAATAAGGTAATGTAAGCAATAAACCCTGCTACACCTAAAAAAGCCCACATTGAACCCAGCCACACGCCCCAGCCTGCTAATATAAACGCAAAACCTAAATACATCGGATTACGAGAGAATTTATAAACACCTGAGGTAACTAAACTAGACGCTTGTTCTGGTTTGTTAGGTAGTACTGTTGTTTTAGCAAACCGAAAACTCACGACCCCAGCAATACAAAATATACACCCAGTAGCGACAAGTGCTAGCGAGAGATAAGTAATAAATGCGCTAAAATCAATCACGGTATAATGTGCAATCAGTGCCATTACAGCAGCAAAAAACACCACAACCACAACCGGTGGAATTTTATTATTTAACATACCTACTCCTTGTATCGATTAAAAAATTCATAATTATTATATGGTGGCGTCACAAATAATAACAATGACTTATCGAATATTTATAAATACAAATAAAGTTACAATTAATTAGCTTTATGAGCGCTTAATTATGGTTATAATTTAAGCTTAAAGAAAAGTTAAAGGAAGTAATTATGTCTGGCACAACAATGATAGTTCTCATTGTACTTATTTCTGTAGGTTCGGGAGTTATTTACGATATGTATAAAAAGCACCTTGAATTTAAACATAAAGTACAGGACAACAATCAAGACGCACACAAACAACTAGCTGAGGTAACCGCTCAAGTGAGTGAACTTAAACAACGAGTACAAACACTTGAAGCCATTGTTACCGACTCAAGCTACAACGTAAAACAAGAAATAAACAAACTTTAATTTATACGTTACAAGTAATTTGGGTATAAATGTGCGTTTTCAGGCTGCTCAATGCCATGGGCAGCTAAAAAACCACCAATTGCTTGACCACACCCTTGTGGCGCTCGGCCACTGTCTATCTCAAAATTTAACTGATTCGCCTCTTGTTTACCCATTGAGCACAAACTAACTGAACTTGGCGAACGCATAGAAACACTTAACTCGCCTATTTGCTCCGCCTGTATATGCTTACTAAAACGTGCAAAACCTTGGTATTTAAAATGCTCGCTCACATAATCATTACTTATAGCAACCAATGCGGCAATAAAACTATGTAAAAAGCTATTTGTTGTTGTATCCGGTGCTAAAAATGACAAAGTTTTGTTATTAAACTCACTCAGCTGGCAACTATCGCAATGAAGTTTAACCGTATACACCTGCTCACCGGTGATTATAGCTTGGCAGTTAATTAGCTCTATTTGGTTATCCGCAAACACAAGGCGATCTATCAGCTCGTTCAATGAAATATTTTTAAACGATGTACTTTTAACAAGCTCGGGATTTTGTGCCATAACGGGTAAGTCATGATGATTATTAAATGGCGTACTGGTTGCGCCTTGGTGTTGCAGCTGAAAAAGCTCTCTTACCTCATGCTCACGCGCCACTTTTAACGCTAAAAATGCAGTTTGAATAAGCTCCGAGGTAGGCAGGTTCTGTTCTACTGGCCAACGGCGACCAAACAATAGTTTTTTTGCTTTATTATCAGCGCGATAATTGTCTGGGCTAAGTACTGCTACTTGCAAATAAACATCACTGTTTTTTTCAGCTGCTAACACACTAAAGTGGTTGGAAAAACTAATGTCGTTAAGCACTTCATTAACACTGGCCAGCGTATGCTTGTAACGCAAAAAATGCTGCGGAACAATCCAATTTTTATTAGCCAGTTGTACTAGGGGCGCATACGAAATAGGTTGCTCGTAACTGTGTTGCCATTTTTGCCCATCATCTAATAATGACTCAATTTTTGTGTTGTTATCTGACATATATAAACCAAATAAATCTGCCTAGCGGCAAGATATTAACTATGAAGCACTTTACGTAGTTAATCATAAAAAGCGATCACACTTTTTGGCAGTATTTAGCGTTCAAATACGCGTTGATACTCTGTTATAACTTTTTGATAGTAAACTCTATCTTTATTGAGCATTCGAGTATAATGGTCAAGCAATTGTTGCTGATATTGATGATGTTGAGGGTTATGTGTATCCCACATATGAGCCCCCGTTTTAGTAATAGTGCCGGTGGCATTAAAACTGACTTGTAGCACTTCGTAAAAACGCTTGTTTTCAACAATAATTTGCTCGCTATCGAGCTGCAAATTACACGCTTTTAAACCCGCACGTACTTTATAGAGGTGCATAATAGGGCAAATAATAAAACTTAGTTGTTTAAGGCTGTGCGGATTATTAGCAATAATTTGCTCAATGAGCTTTAAGCATAAATCGCCCCCCACTCCCGCAATAACGATTACTTGCTTAGCACCTGTTGGCAGTTTAATTTGCGCAACATCTTCGCAGCGCACTTGCCATGAAGGCAAAGACTTTCCTTGCTCAAATTGTTGTAGCGACTGCTCAAGCGCTTCCATTAACTCTGGAATAATGTCAACAAAGTTTATTTGTTTGGCTATGCCGCGCTCAAGTAATGCCATACCTAAAAAGCCATGATCGCAACAACAATCCCAAACAATATCGTAAGACTGTGTAATTAACGAATTGATGGCGTTTAAACGTTTACTCAGTTTCATTTAACTCACTATGTTTTTGTTTTGTACACCAATGCTTTTAAGCTTTTATCGCTATCAATTTCAATAAAGCGATCGGTAGGTTCTAGGCGTTTAACAAACTCAATAGCACCTTGAGTATGCTCTTCAATAAGTGCTTTAAAATCGTTTTCTGTAAGCTCTGGGCTATTAGCGCATAGCAATAACTGTGTAGTATCGTTTAAAAGATCAGGAAGTCTGCGCAGCACTTTTTGATAGTCTTTGGTTAAAATAAAACTGCCTTTTTGAAAACTGGGCGGATCAACAATAATTAAATCAAACGGTGCGGCTTTTTTTAGCTTACCAAACGACTTTAAAATATCGTGCGGTAAAAAACTGACCCCACGATCGACATTATTGAGTTGGTGGTTTTGCTTACCCACTTTTAACACACCTTTGCTCATATCCATGTTCATCACATGATCTGCACCGCCGTGCATAGCCGCAACCGAAAAACCACAGGTATAAGAAAACAAATTAAGTACTTTGGCGTGCTTACTATTTTGCATGACAAACTCACGGCCTTTTCGCATATCAGGAAAAATACCGGTGTTTTGCTTACTCATTAAATCAACCAAAAAACGCACCCCATTTTCGGCTACGCTATGACGAACTGGCAGTTGACCGTGAACAAGGGTGTTATGGCTTTGCAGCCCAGCTCGCTGCTGATACACCAATGCAGTAATTAACTCTGGATGATGTTGTTGTGCCCATTGCCATAACGTATCGGTGAGTGCAGCGAGTGTTTCCTCGTCAATTTCACTGTATGACACCAAAAACAAACTTGGTGGGTAAAAGTCTAAGTTAATATGACTAAGCGCTTCCACACTGTGGCCACGCCCATGAAAAACGCGGCAAAGCTCATTATCGGAAAAAGGCGTGTCTGCCAAAGCATTTATAAGGGGAGTAAAATCGGTTGTCATTTAATTAATCAACTGTTGTTGTAGTTCATGTATTTCGTCGCGCACTGAGGCGGCTTTTTCAAATTCTAAATCACTGGCATACGCATGCATTTTGGTTTCTAACTGCTTAATTTGCGTTGCAATTTCTTTAGCACTGAGGATTTTTTTAGAGTCTTTACGAATAAGCTGTAGATTGTCTTGCGGTGAGGCATCTTCACCTACATCCATTACATCAAGTATCTTTTTAACCAAGGCACTGGGCTCAATACCGTGCTTAACATTATAAGCGTGTTGTATTTCTCGGCGTCGGTCTGTTTCTTCAATGGCTTTGGCCATCGATTTAGTCACTCTGTCACCGTATAAAATAGCGCGACCATCAAGGTGACGCGCCGCACGGCCTATTGTTTGAATAAGTGAGCGTGCTGAACGTAAAAAGCCTTCTTTATCGGCATCTAAAATAGCCACTAGTGCAACTTCTGGCATATCTAAGCCTTCACGTAGTAAGTTAATGCCTACTAACACATCAAATACACCGGCACGTAAATCACGAATAATTTCTACCCGCTCTACGGTATCAATGTCAGAGTGTAAATAACGTACTTTTACATTGTGCTCACTCAGGTAGTCGGTCAAATCCTCAGCCATACGTTTGGTAAGCGTGGTTACCAGCACTCGCTCTTTTGCTTCAACACATTTGTAAATTTCTGAGAGTAAATCATCAACTTGATCGCCTACCGGGCGCACTTCAATAACAGGGTCAAGTAAGCCGGTTGGACGAATAACCTGCTCTGCAACTTCGCCGTTGCTGCGCTCTAATTCAAAGTCGCCTGGGGTGGCCGATACATAAATGGTTTGTGGTGCAATGGCCTCAAACTCTTCAAAACGCAGTGGCCTGTTATCCATAGCTGAGGGCATTCTAAAACCATATTCAACGAGGTTTTCTTTACGGCTTCTATCGCCTTTATACATGGCACCGATTTGCGATACGGTTACGTGCGATTCATCAATAATCATTAATGCATCGTCGGGTAAATAGTCCAGTAATGTTGGCGGTGGATCGCCAGGCGTACGCCCCGATAAATAACGGCTGTAGTTTTCAATACCAGAGCAATAACCAAGCTCGGTCATCATCTCTATATCGTATTGGGTACGCTGAGCTATGCGTTGCTCTTCTACTAACTTATTTGCGCTAAGCAATTGTGCTCTGCGCTCTTTGAGTTCGGCTTTAATTTTTTCTATGGCTTCGAGAATTTTTTCTCGTGGCGTTACATAGTGAGTTTTAGGATAAATAGTGGCACGTACTATGTGTTTTTCTACCGCACCGGTTAATGGGTCAAAAATACTTAAGCGTTCAACTTCGTCATCAAACATTTCTACACGCACTGCATAGGTGTCTGATTCAGCTGGAAATATATCAACTACTTCACCACGAACGCGGTATGTACCGCGACTAAAATCAATATCGTTTCGCGTATATTGTAGCTCTGCAAGACGGCGCAGCATGTCACGTTGGTCGACCTTTTCACCCACTTTTAAAAGCAGCATCATTTTCATGTATGAGTCAGGATCGCCCAAACCATAAATTGCCGATACTGACGCAACGATGATGGTATCGCGTCGCTCTAAAAGCGCCTTGGTGGCGCTGAGTCGCATTTGCTCTATATGCTCATTAATAGATGCGTCTTTTTCGATAAAGGTGTCGCTGGCTACCACATAGGCTTCAGGTTGGTAGTAATCGTAGTAAGATACAAAGTATTCAACCGCATTGTGTGGAAAAAATTCTTTCATTTCGCCATACAATTGAGCCGCTAAGGTTTTATTATGCGCCATAATAATAGTTGGCCGGTTTAAATCACTAATAATGTTAGCCATAGTGAACGTTTTACCGGTTCCCGTTGCGCCTAATAAGGTTTGCTGGGCCAGTCCGGCTTCTAAGCCTTCACACAACTGAGCAATAGCGGTTGGCTGATCCCCTGCGGGTTTAAATTTTGATACTAGCTGAAAATGATCGCTCAATGACTACACTCCTGTAATGCTTGACTGCTTAACGCTTCAATTTCTTTCATAAACCACTTGTAGGCTACAAGTGCTGTAAATAAATTACCAATGGCCGCGCCAATAAACAAGCCGATTAAGCCTGCAAGTTCGTTCCCGATATACGCAAAGGGAATATAAAAAACAAACAATCGAATAACGCTTAAAACTAAGGCGTTCATGGGTTTGTGTAAAGCGTTAAACGAGGAGTTTGATAAAATGATCACTCCTTGCAAGCCATAACTTAAAGGAATGGTATAAATAAACAGCTTGATGACATCAACAACCGCTTGCTCTTTACCAAATATTTCACTAATGACGCCTGAAAAAATAATTAAAATAATATAGATAATGAACTGCCATAACATTACAAACTTGAGCGTACCTAGGTAGGCATCTTTTACGCGAGAAAAATGACTCGCTCCAAAGTTTTGGCTAATAAAAGGTGGCAAGGTCATCGACAAGGCTAATACCACTAAACTCGCTATTGACTCTATTCGACTCCCTACCCCAAAAGCAGCCACGGCTTCGGGACCATGATGAGCAACCAATGCAGTCATTACCGCCATAGCAACTGGGGTGAGCATGTTAGCACCCGCTGCCGGTAAACCAATTTTTAAAATTTTACGAATTGCACCAATAACAGTTTGTTTGCCCGCTTTTAAACTAAGCAACTGCTTTTTAGCAATTAATATGTATAAAATAATCGCCACTCCAACTGCCCAAGCTATAACACTGGCAATAGCAGCGCCTTTAATGCCTAATGCGGGAATGGGACCAAAGCCAAAAATCAGCATAGGATCGAGTACGGCATTTATAAGTCCAGCCCCCCCCATAATAATACTCGGTGTTTTAGTATCACCGCTCGCACGCAGTACAGAATTACCAATCATTGGGGTAATTAAAAACACACTGCCCAAAAACCAAATACTAATATACTGATGAATTAGCGGGAGTACTTGCTCCCCTGCCCCAAGCAACGTAAATATGGGATCAATCAATAAATAGCCACTAGCAGATAAAATTAATACTAATATTACCGCTACCAACAACGAAACACTGGCATCAAAACGCGCTTCTTCTAAATTGTTACTGCCTAATGCTTTTGCAATAACCGCAGAAGTCCCTATACCTAAACCAATTGCTAAACTAATCACGGTAAAAGTAACAGGAAATGTAAAACTAACTGCAGCAAGCGGCTCTGTACCCAATAAACTAATAAAAAAAGTATCAACTATGTTGAACATCATCAGGGTAATCATCCCAAAGATCATTGGAACGGTCATTTTCTTTAACGTAGGCAAGATTGGAGCAGTGAGTAAATCAGGGCGAGTATGTGATTGAGAATGTGCGCGCATAAAATAAATAAGCCTCTTTTACTGAACGGCATATTTTAAAGCATCCGGAGAGTTCAAGCCATGCTTTATTAAATCTAAACAACTAAATCAGCCTTTAATCTACAAACTATTACTTTTACGCTGTTGTAAATAAATTTTGCACAAACACATTAAAAATCAAATTAAATACATTTATGTAACTTTTGCAACATTTACTTTTTAGATTTTGTTGCTTTATTACACAGTTAGCGATGATGCTTTATCGTCACGAAAAATTTTATTTATCGTTTAGGTGGCTATCTAAGCTGAATCATAAGCCTTTGTTTTTTAATATATAAAAAAAAAGCTTTTTAATACTTGAAATCGTTGTAGCGCCCTACAGTGCTGGGGGTGCTGATGTTCTTAAAGTTTAATAAACAGAGTTATCCACAGAAACCGTGGATAACTCATTCAACCCCGCGTTTATAAAGGGCTACAACCCGGTGCAAATTTAACAGTGTTGTGGTTTTTTTACGTTATCAATATGGAAACAGCGCAAAATGGTTTTGTAACTCATTAAAACGAGATTATTTGTTTATTTAATGCAAAACCATATTTATGTTGAATAAATAGCCAACCCTTTGATTGCTCTGTTTTTATACAAAACCCACATAACTCTACAAACATTTTATTTTAATCAACATAGAAACTATCTATTACGTCTTTCATTTAGATTTAGTTCAACAAACTTTAACGATACAAAGTAAAAGTGAGGTATTTATTTTAAATACGTTTATAAAGTCTTTTTAAAAATAAAGGAAATAGACCAGTTTTTTGTTACTAAAAGCTACTTTTTAAAATTTTATGGCAACTTTTATTGGATAAAGATCCTTACTTGATTCAAATATTACGCTGTTTTTGTAAAACAATATCACTACGCTTTACTTAAATAGTGTTATAAAACGCGCAGATTGCACATAAAAACAACGAATAGACCTCTTTTTTGAATTTATGATCTTTTATATGTTGACACTTTGCTATGCGGTCATTAATATTTCGCCCCGTTGAAAGGCAAGACGCTTCCCCCTTAGCTCAGTTGGT
>NZ_PNDK01000067.1:0-414 GCF_005887265.1 Pseudoalteromonas sp. S1608 | reverse complement strand
TTCGACAGCTCAATGAATTCTGAATTTATTTAATATCTTTCGATATTGAATTGACTGTGCTGCAATAAATAAATTTATTGCTGTTGGTCACTCAGTTTCAATTGAGACTCTAAATTTGTTTGCCTCACTACCTAAGTAGCTTGGCTGTTAGAACTCAATCTGTACGAGTGCCCACACAGATGATTGCTTTATATTGTTAAAGAACGTTGCGACGTTGTCGCTAGGGATGCGTATAATACATCCTTTATTTTTCGAGTCAACACTTAATTTTAAACTTTCTTACGATGATTTAAACTTAAGTTTTATTTAACTCTCTGAGTAGTTCGTGCCTCGCTATGCGTTGGCGTTCCCCGTCTCAGTGGGGTCGCATTATAGGGAGATCCGAAAACAGATCAACCTTTTTTTAAAGAAAAC
>NZ_PNDK01000066.1:0-255 GCF_005887265.1 Pseudoalteromonas sp. S1608 | reverse complement strand
CTTCAGATTATACCGAATCGTACCCCAAACCGACACAGGTGGTCAGGTAGAGAATACTAAGGCGCTTGAGAGAACTCGGGTGAAGGAACTAGGCAAAATCGTACCGTAACTTCGGGAGAAGGTACGCTCCGATTGGTGATGAGACTTGCTCTCTAAGCTGATTGGAGCCGCAGTGACCAGGTGGCTGGGACTGTTTATTAAAAACACAGCACTGTGCAAAATCGCAAGATGACGTATACGGTGTGACACCTGCCC
>NZ_PNDK01000065.1:0-5093 GCF_005887265.1 Pseudoalteromonas sp. S1608 | reverse complement strand
CGAGGTTCGAGAAATTTAAAAGCCTTGCGGTTAACATTACAAGGTTTTTTATACCTGAAGGCGATAGTTAGTCTCGCGTCGAGTTTAGGTTTTAAGCCCGCAACCCGCCTCCCGCCCGCAACCTGACAGCTTATTCCAAACACAAAAAAGCCCGCAGCGTTAACTGCGGGCTTTTTTATTGAATGAGTGAGTTAGCCATATAAGCCGGGTTCTGTCCTTTCCGAAGAAAGTGATAATCATTCGTCTAGGCCATAAATCGCTCTATGGCTCAAGCAACCTACCCGGTTCCAACGTGGGCCACGCCATAAGGAACCCTATTTGGTCTTGCTCCGAGTGGAGTTTACCTTGCAACCGACTATTACTAGCGGCCCGGTGCGCTCTTACCGCACCCTTTCACCCTTACCAATCCGAAGATTGGCGGTCTTCTCTCTGCTGCACTTGTCGTGGGCTCACGCCCCCCAGC
Organism: Pseudoalteromonas sp. S1608; assembly: GCF_005887265.1. GTDB lineage: Bacteria > Pseudomonadota > Gammaproteobacteria > Enterobacterales > Alteromonadaceae > Pseudoalteromonas > Pseudoalteromonas undina. Next base: position 4,630 of record NZ_PNDK01000065.1, on the reverse strand, counting down.
CGTTAACTGGCACTCTGCCCTATGGAGCCCGGACTTTCCTCCCCCTGATCATTTTCGTCACAGGCAGCGATTATCTTGGCTAACTCGGCGCGCAGTATACATGAGAGCACAACACTACGCAGTAAACATTTACTGTTTTTCTTCAATAATTGTTTTATACAACGCGTTTTTCTTCATGCCGAAGTAATCGGCTACTACACCACACGCTTTTTTCATTGGCATTTCGTTTTCAAGTAACGCTAACATTTTACGGGCTTCTGGCGGAATATCGTCAACTACCTTAGCTTTACCTGGCAGCATGAGTACTATTTCACCGCGTTGCTTGGTAGGATCGTCAGTTAAAAACTGCTTTAACTCACTCACTGTGCCATTAAAAAAGGTTTCAAAGGTTTTAGTGAGCTCTTTGGCAAATACCACCTGCTGCTCACTACCTAGCGCTGCTTCTAAATCGTCAAGGCTTGCCATAATACGGTGGGTACTTTCATACATAATACTGGTAATACTTGAGTTAACCGCATCTATAAAAAAGTCTTGGCGCGCTTTACTTTTAGCAGGTGTAAAACCAATAAATTGAAAACGGTCAGTTGGTAACCCAGAACAACATACCGCCGTAATAGCAGCACATGCACCAGGCACGGGGGTTACACTTGCGCCCTGCTCACGACATAAATTAACCACCGCATAACCAGGATCACTGATCAGGGGTGTGCCTGCATCAGAAACTAATGCAATATTTAACCCTTGATTAAGTTGGTCGATAATTTGCTGCGCTTTTTGCTTTTCATTATGGTCATGTAACGCAAAGGTTTTAGCCTTAATACCAAAGTGGCTAAGTAGCTTACCAGTATGGCGAGTGTCTTCAGCCGCGATTAAGTCAACCTGCGATAATGTCGCGATTGCACGCTGACTTAAGTCGTCATAATTGCCGATTGGGGTGGCAACAACGTAAAGAGTGCCAATTTTCTGTGAATTCTCCTCATTTAACATTGAGGTCTCCTGCGTCAGTCAGTAATATAAGCAAATCGCGTTAACGTATGGGAAATCATTGTGCGACTTAAACTAGTTAGTCTATTAATTATATTGTCAGGGTTATCGGCGTGTAGCACAACCGAAAAACCAACTAAAACCAGCGATAACTTAAGTAACAGTGCCAATACGCTGAAAAATGAAGCATTGAATGCGCAATCTATTTACCAATTAGCGCAAAACCGCTATGGCGCTGATAAAATTCAGCTACTTTATAGTGCTCGTGATAGCGCAATTACAGAAGAAAACTGGCCACTACTCGAAAAAATATGCACTGAACTTGCACTTACCGCCAGTGTTGATCAAATTCAAAATCGTTTATACATTGCCTTTGCGCAAAAAGAGCAAAATAAAAATCAGCAAGCACTTGAGGTACTAAACACGCTAGAGGGGCAACTTAAGCAACCTGAACATTTTGCTTGGCACCAATTTTTAACTGCCAGCATTTTTGCGTCGCAAGACTTACCAAAACGTGCAGCTCCTTACTTTTTTGCTGCCTCTGAATCGGTAGCAAAAAATAATATTTCTATCCCTAAACTTAATGACGCACTTTGGCATAATTTAAAGCAGCTTTCTTCGTATGCATTAGAGCGATTTAACCGTGGCTCGGTTATTCAACAAGGCTGGGTTAACTTAGCTTTGTATCATCAGGTTTATGCCAACAGCTCTGTTGATTTAGACCAAGCGATTAATAATTGGCGCCGCCGTTACCTTGGGCACCCTGGTACCAATGTTCTACCAAAACAAGATACCTACGCCAATGAATTAGCACCACTAAATATTGAACGCTTAGTTGTGCTATTACCTCAGTCAGGTGCTAACAAGCGCTTAGGGGATGCATTAAAAGCCGGCATACTGGCTGCACTTGATAAAAAAGAGATTAGCGAAACGCTGTTTATTGATGAAAATACCGAAACCGAAGCGTTGGGTGCACAGATAACACAATTACAACCGGACTTTGTTATTGGCCCGCTATTAAAAGCCAATATAGATAAGCTCGCTAATACCAATACATTACTCGATATACCCACATTACATTTAAATACCTTTGATGGCGAACGAACCTCTTTGCAGCACTACTTTTTTGCGCTTAATCCTGAGCATGAAGTACAACAAACTCTAGAGCATTTTTTAGCGCAAGGTTATCAAAAACCTATGTTGCTAGCGCCAAATAATACCAATGGTCAGCGCTTAATTGACTACTTTAACCTGCAATGGCAACGCTATAGTGAAACAACCACACAAGTTGGCTTTTACAACGATAATAAAGATATGCCCAATACCATTACCAGCTTGCTAGAAGTTGATAAATCAAAAGAGCGTATTAAATCGGTTAAAACACTCTTTAATAAAGAAGTAGAAAGTGAAACCCGCTCACGTGGCGATATTGATGCAATTTACATATTAGGTGACGCCATAGAGACCCGATTAATTAAGCCTTACCTAGATGTTAACGTAAGCACCTTTGCCGACAGGATCCCCATTTACGCCAGCTCTAAAAGTCATAGTAAGCAAATAGATACCACTGACAAAGGCGATTTAGATGGGCTTTACTTTACCGAACTTCCTTGGATGTTAGACTCACAAATTACGCAGCATAATCTACGTAAGCAATATAATGATTTATGGCCTGAACAGGCTGATATTAGCCAACGTTTATTTGCCATGGCCTATGATGCCGTCGCCATGCTGAATGATATTAGACAGCTGAGCATTACACCCGATAAATACTTTTCAGGCTTAAGCGGTAAATTATCCATTAATAGTGCCGGTGATATTGAACGATCACTGCAATGGGCGCAGTACAGCAATCGCCGTATAAAACCTGTGGAATTAAAAACACAACGCCCTGTGCCGCTATTTATGCAGTCGGCAAACGATGGCATAACCATTATTAACTAAGGGGTTAGCATGTCGTGGTTTAAACAGCTGTGGCAAAATAGTCGTGAAAAAGGCCAGTATTATGAGCGCCAAGCGCAAAAGTATTTAGAAGCGCAAGGTTTAAAAGCGATTGAGCGTAATTACTACTGCCCCTACGGCGAACTTGATGTCATTATGAAAGACGGTGACACCTTAGTGTTTGTTGAAGTTAAGTTTCGTAAAAATAACATAAAAGGCGGCGCTAATTATGCGCTAAGCCCGCAAAAGCAAGCTAAGTTAAAGCGCACTATTTATCATTACCTTGGTGCTAAAAACTTAAAAAACCAGCCATTACGTATTGATTACGTAGCTATAACAGGCGAACCGTCATTACATATTAACTGGCTGAAAAACGTATTTTAATGTCTGATGTATAAAAATAAGACGATTACAACAGCTTCATGTTGAGCATACAGTTAAACATTAGCTAACGCCTAAAATAATTACCTTTTAATAAAGCCGGTGTGAGCTCACACAGAATTAGAGATAAATTGTTGGTAACCCATGCAAGATACAATTAAAGAAATTTTTAAAGAAAGTATTCAAGTTCAAATAGCTGCAGGCGAAGTGTTGCCAAGCGCGTTAGAATCAGCGGCATTTACCATTGCACAAAGCCTGATCAATGGGAATAAATTGATCTGTTGCGGTACTGCAAACTGCCATATGCTGGCACAACACATGGCAGGCGTACTGGTTAATTTTTACGAAACAGAACGCCCCTGCTTACCTGCAATCGCTCTCTCACAAGAGAATATTAACCTTGGCCAAGGCAATCAAATAGATGACCACGATACATTTGCACGCCAAGTTCGTGCCTTTGCTCAGCAAGGTGACTTATTATTGGTACTTGCCATTAATGGTAATGAAAAACACATAATTTCTGCAGTAGAAGCGGCACTTACCAAAGATATGAAGGTCATAGTAATGGTAGGCGATGATGGCGGCGAACTCGTTGGCTTGCTTGGCCATAACGATGTAGAAATTCGTACGCCGTCTAAACGCCCGAGTCGCATTATTGAATCGCATTTAGTGAACCTTCACTGTTTAAGTGAGTTGGTGGATTTAACCCTTTTCCCGCAGGACGAAAATTATGTTTAAACGCTCCCTAATTATCTTAGGCACTGTTGTGTTATTGCAAGGTTGTGCCGCAGCTGTGGTCGCCGGTACAGCCAGTGCTGTTACTGCCGCTAACGATAGACGAACCATTGGCTCGCAAATAGACGACAACAATATTGAAATAAAAGCCAGTATTGCTATTAGCGAAGATGAACGCCTTAATAAGTTTGCTCATATCAGCGTTATAAGCGTAAATGGCGTGGTTTTAATGGTAGGCCAAGTGCCTAACCAAGAAATGAAAAACCAAGCGTTTAAAACCATTGAGAACCTATCTGGTATTCGCAAAATTCATAACCAACTTCGCATTGGCTCTAATATTGGAATCACCACGCAAACTCACGACTCATGGTTAACCTCAAAAGTAAAAGCGCAGCTTTTAGCGGCTGAAAACATCAGCAGTAATAATATAAAAGTAGTGACTGAAAATGCCGAAGTATACTTAATGGGGCTAGTATCTGACGCTGAAGCAAACCAAGCCGTTAATATAGCTCGCAACATCTCTGGCGTAGAGCGGGTAGTTAAAGTGTTTGAGTATTTGTAAAAGTCTTAGGTTCGAGGTTCGAGGTTC
>NZ_PNDK01000064.1:0-10545 GCF_005887265.1 Pseudoalteromonas sp. S1608 | reverse complement strand
CGTTGCCCGTTGCCCGTTGCCAATAGCTTAAATTTAGAATACTTGTAATAAGTTTAATTTTTTTTGATTTTTTGCTTCACAAGCATAGGGATATTATGTATTATGCGCGCCACACCAAACAAGGTGTATGTAGTGGCGGTTGTAGCTCAGTTGGTAGAGCCCCGGATTGTGATTCCGGTTGTCGCGGGTTCGAGCCCCGTCAATCGCCCCACTATTTTCTAAGTCCTATCAGTAATATCCAAAGTTAATTTTTTAGTTATATCTAGTTTTCATAAAGCCAAACATAAAATAAAAAAATACGCTCTTATCTGTAGCCACCTGTTTCCCCAGCATTGATTTATATCGTTATTTAGTGCTTTTGATAAAAGCCTGATGCGACATGAAGTCACTGCTAAATAAATATTACAAATAATACCAGTAGTAGCAGGTTTTCCCCGCACCACACAGCCCGTTGCCCGTATTTGACGCTTTAGGCGCGCTGAGAACATGTTATATTCTCAGCGCCTCATACGCTTGGGTATTTGCTGCCCTTGCTCAAATTGTTAACCTACTTTAAAAGAAAGGCCTAGTGACGCTAATGCTTTAGAGTGTTTTTCAATCGCATCAGACTCTGTACCTACACTGTGCGCTTGGGCTAAGTTTTCTGAAGACGCACTACTAATATTTGAAATATTACGGCTAATTTCTTGCGATACCATGCTTTGCTCTTCCGCAGCGGTTGATATTTGCGTTGCTAAATCAGAAATATCAGTAATTGCAGCATATACTTTTGAGACGATATCTTGGCTATTGCGGGTTTCTTTAACACAGCTCTCTGCCGCATTCTTACCAGCTTCCATTGTTTTTGACCAGTTGAGTAACGTAGACTGCATTTCAGATATAGAAACTTGAATTTGCTCTGTAGCGGTATGCGTTCTGCTTGAAAGCGCACGCACTTCATCAGCAACAACCGAGAATCCTCTACCATGCTCACCGGCACGCGCAGCTTCAATAGCGGCATTCAGAGCAAGTAAGTTTGTTTGATCTGCAATCCCTTGTATCTCTTGCATTATGCCACCAATTTTTTCAGCCTCTGTTGCTAGCTCGCTCGCTGAACTTGCCGAGTTATCCACCTCGTTGGCGAGTAACGATACTTCACGCATGGTGCCTGACATCGCTTGCGTTGCGCTTTCGCAGTCTTGGTGAGCTTGTTGCACTCGTTGGTTAGTTACTAAAGTATTTTTTGCTACTTCATCAATTGAATGCACCATTTCCTCAACGGCAGACGACACTTGATGTAATTCAGACGCTTCTTTTTCAACACCGGCCTGCGCAGCTTCAGCACAAGTTTTAAGAGAGTCAGCACCTTTACTCAGGCTTAAAGTACCATCAATAATACGGCCAACAATGGTCGTTACTTTACCCTCAAGTAATTTAATCTGAAAATCACTATAGCTGAGGCTGTCGCTACCAGAATAAATATGCCGAGATACGCTATCTGGACCTGCTTTGGTTTTTTTGATTGTGCTTTGCGAACGAATTAACTCTTCATAAAAAATAACAAAAGGCAGAGGAACAAACAGTAAACATAACCAGAACATATAACTTGTTAACCAAGCAATTAAAGCTGCACAGCCAATAAATAGAGGAAGTTTAAATGCGGCTAATTTTTCACTTAAAGGGACAATTGATTGACCGTTGTTTAAACGTTGGTAAAGCTTTTCTGCGCGGTTTTTATATTCTGGAAGGAGTTGTTGGCGGACTGATTGATAACCTACTTTTTTACCGTTTTCGTAAATAGGGGTAACAAATGCATCAACCCAGTAATAACGCCCATCTTTACATCTATTTTTTACAGCTCCTCGCCATGCGGTATCACTTTTTAAATTAGACCACATATCACCAAATGCCGCAGGTGGCATGTCTGGGTGGCGAACCATGTTATGGTTTTTCCCTTTTAACTCATTAATGGTATACCCTGAAACTTTACAAAAGCTATCATTTGCATAGGTGATAACCCCTCGTAAATCTGTTGTAGAAACTAACTCTTCGTCAATGCCAAACGAAACTTCCTGGTCTACCGTTGCTTGATTTCTTCTACTCATAGTGGGTGCTTCATTATTTTTTAATGGATGAATTTGCGGAATGTTAATTTATAAGTGTATAAAACACAATTATACATTTTTACTATATGTTAATAGTATTGAAACTACTGAAACTTTATTCTACTCATTAACACACCAAAAATATACATTTAAAAACATACAGTTACAAATATTCACGCGAATTAAAAAGAATTACTCTTTCATAAAAGCCTACTTTTAAAAGGGATATAAGCAGAATAGCATCTAACTAAGAATAGTTTAGACCTACAAGGAGGAAGTAGCCAAAAACCTCTCCTTAAAAAAGGGCAAAAAAATGCCACCAAAATGGTGGCATTTACACACGGGGGTATTTCTACTTATAGAAATTTTTTACTTTTTGTTTACTTAAACATTTTTTTGAAAGGTAGCATTTACACCCATTTCAAGCAACTTAAAACGCTAAACGGTTAACTCATCGGAACAGTTTATAGAGTTAAACTCTAATACATACGTATTTTTCTTCTAGGTATTCATCTAAACCTTGGTGACCCCCCTCTCTTCCAAGACCTGATTGTTTTACCCCACCGAACGGTGCTACAGGGTTTGATATAACCCCCTCATTTACACCTATCATGCCAAACTCTAACCCTTCGCTTATACGATAGATTTGTTTAATGTTTTGGCTATAAAAATACGCAGCTAATCCATAAGGGACATCATTAGCAAGCGCAAGGACTTCGCTTTCTTCATCAAATGGGATCACCGTTAATACAGGGCCAAACACTTCTTCGTGATAAATATCCATTTGTGTAGTGACATTAGTAACTATTAATGGGTTTTGAAAGCTGCCACCTAAATTACTGTTATCTCCAATTAGCGTAGCGCCTTTATCGAGAGCATCTTTAATCAGTTGTTGTACTTTCTCTTTTGCTTTGGGATAAATAAGCGGGCCTATGTCGGCATTTTCATCAAAACCGTTTGCAACGTTGAGCGCAGCGACTTTGGGTGTAATTTTTTCAAGCACTTCATTTAATATACTGCGCTGGATGAATATACGGTTTGCCGCTACACACGCTTGGCCGCTGTTTCTAAATTTAGCTGCCATTAGGCCATCAATAGCGTCATCAATATCGGCATTATCAAAAATAATGAACGGCGCATTGCCACCTAATTCCATTGATGTTTTTTTAATTGTCTGTGCACACTGTGATAGTAACTGCTTACCTACACCTGTAGAGCCAGTAAAGGTAAACTTACGTACCACCTCTGAGTCAGTCAACATTTTACCAACGTCTTTAGCGTTTTGTGATACCAACACATTAAATGCGCCTTTCACAAAGCCAGCCTGATCAGCTAAATACGCTAAAGCAATAGCACATAGTGGTGTATGTTCAGAAGGTTTTAAAATGAAACTACAGCCAGCAGCATAAGCAGGGGCTACTTTTCGAGTTACCATAGCCACAGGAAAGTTCCATGGTGTTATACCGGCAACCACGCCAATAGGCTGTTTATAACTGGTTAGGCGATGCTGATTGTCGGTTGCAGGGATCACATCCCCATAGCTACGTTTAGCTTGCTCAGCAAACCACTTAATAAAGCCGGCGCCATAATCTATTTCACCGAGAGATTCTTTAAGTGGTTTCCCCTGCTCTTTGGTCATAAGTGTAGCTAATGTGTGTTTATGTTTAATCACCAACTCATACCAGCGCATCAGAGTTTCACTTCGCTCGGTTGCATTGGTGGCTTTTAATTTTACAAACGCGCCTTTTGCCGCATTAATAGCTATTTTTACACCTTGCTCGTCAATGTCACTTACATCAACAATACTTTGTTCGGTGGCGGGATCATCAACGCTAAAGCGTGTGCTGGTTTTATAAAATTCACCGTTTATAAACGAGTCTGAAAAAATAAGATCACTCAAAATACACCTCCGAAATGGGTTTTGGGCTTCGATAAATTACCCGCGCCTCGCAGCCCGTCGCTCGTAACCTTTAACCTTTAAAAAGACGCGGGATAAACCCGCTGCTACTTATACAAACAAAAAAGCCGCGGTATTAAACAGCGGCTTTTAATATAATAGTCGTTAATTAAAAACTAGTGTTCTTCATTAACGATATTGAGATTGTACTTAGGTATTTCAACCACTAAGTCTTCATCTCTAATAATTGCTTGGCAACCTAAACGTGACTCTGGTTCTAAACCCCAGGCTTTATCTAGCATGTCGTCTTCTAGGTCGTCACTTTCATCTAATGAGTCAAAACCTTCACGGATCACTAAGTGACAAGTTGTACATGCACATGACTTTTCACAGGCATGAGGAATGCTAATGCCATTTTTAAGCGCGATATCAAGTACCGTTTCGCCAGCGGGCGCTTCTATTGCAGCACCGTCAGGACACAACTCCGGATGGGGAAGAAAAACAATTTGTGGCATTCTAATCTCTCTTATATATTGTCTACTGACTGGCCTGTTAAGGCTTTTTTAATTGATGCATCCATTCTACGCGCGGCAAAATCACTACTCGCATTGTCCATTTTTTCAATGGCTGCTTTAATTTCGCTTGGCTCTTGTGCACTCTCGCGTACTTTTGCAAGTTCGTTTATTTCCACTTTTAGCGCCGCTAGTTGCTCAGGCTCAAGTAAATCGCCATCAGCTGCTAAAGAGGCTTCCATTGCTTCTATTACACGAAGCGCTTCAACTTGTTGCTCTTTAAGCATACGCGCTTGCATGTCGCCTTTAGCGTTACTCATCGACTCTTTAAGCATATTAGCAACTTGGTCGTCAGACAAACCAAACGACGGTTTTACTTGTATTTCTGCTTGAACGCCAGTTGATTTTTCCATGGCTGATACGCTTAGTAAACCATCAGCGTCTACTTTAAAGGTAACGCGAATATGCGCCGCTCCCGCTGCCATAGGTGGAATGCCTTTTAAGCTGAACTTTGCCAGCGATCGACAATCGTCAACCAGTTCACGCTCACCTTGTAATACATGCAACGACATAGCCGTTTGACCATCTTTAAACGTAGTAAATTCTTGCGCACGTGCAACTGGAATAGTGGTATTGCGTGGAATGATTTTTTCAACCAAGCCACCCATGGTCTCAAGTCCTAGCGACAACGGTAACACATCCAGCAATAACATGTCTGAATCTGGCTTGTTACCAATTAATACGTCTGCTTGTAATGCTGCACCCAGAGCAACAACACGATCAGGGTCAATTGAAGTGAGTGGTTGTTTATCAAAAAACTCGCCAACTTGAGTACGTACCAACGGCATGCGGGTTGAACCGCCAACCATCACCACTTGTAATACTTCTTGGTTTTCAATACCGGCATCTTTTACTGCACGACGACATGAGCGGAGCGTTTTTTTAACCAGTGGCATAGCCAGCTCGTTAAACTTCTCTCGCGTTACTTCAACCATGTATTTTTCATCGTCAAACTCAAGACCAACATTCACTTTTTCGTATTGGCTGAGTGCTTCTTTACAGGCTTTGGCTTTGTTAATGAATAAACGTAATACCGAAGGAGATAAGCCCGTCACGCCAGTTTCTTGTTTTAAGTAGTCAACTAATAATGAGTCAAAGTCATCACCGCCTAGACTAGAATCGCCACCAGTGGCCAATACTTCAAACACGCCTTTATTTAAGCGCAGTATAGAAATATCAAATGTTCCGCCACCTAAGTCATAAACAGCAATTATGCCTTCTTGGCCTGAATCTAAACCATAAGCAACGGCAGCCGCGGTTGGCTCGTTTAATAAACGCAGTACATTAATGCCGGCAAGTTCAGCCGCATCTTTAGTGCTTTGGCGCTGTGCATCATCAAAATAGGCTGGTACGGTGATAACCGCGCCTAAAATATCTTGATTACCAAAGCTTTGTTCTGCACGTGCTTTTAAGGCACCTAAAATATGACTTGATGCTTTTACTGGGCTGATTTTTCCGGCTTCAGTTGCTATAGCCAGTGCACCGTTATCATCGCAAAATTGATAAGGCAGTTGGCCATAGCTTTGTTCTATTTCGGCTTGGGTTTTACCTAAAAAGCGCTTAACTGAAATGAGTGTATTAACCGGATCGAGTGTAGCTGCTTGCATTGCGTCTGCACCCACGGTTATGCCACCAGCTTGGTAACGCACTACAGACGGCAACATTGCTTCGCCTAACTCATCAGTAATAGTACGAGCTTCGCCGCTTTGTACGGTTGCCACTAATGAATTCGTGGTACCTAAGTCAATTCCAATTGCTAATTTATGTTCATGTGGTGCCGCGCTCTGCCCCGGCTCAGCAATTTGCAATAATGCCATAATGCTCTTTAAACTCGTGTTGCTCGCTTTGCAGCAAGTGAATTAATCGTCAAATAAACTGTCTTCAATGCGTTCAAGTTCGTCGCGTAACTTATAAACAAACTTTAGCTTACGGATACTGTCTGCTGCTTGTTGATATTGCTGCTCATCGTTACTTGCTAACTGCTCTGCCAATTGCGCACTGTATTGCTGATCAAGCTGCTTTATTTGTTTTTCAAAATGATCAATAGCAGAATCAGGATCGCTTGCGCTCGCTAACTCTTCAAGTTCTTCGCGAAGCTCCATTTGCTGCATTAAAAACATGGGATCTTGCAATGTTTGCTGCTCAGCACGAATATCTACGCCTAGCTCGCTCAGCATATATTCTGCACGTTTAACGGGATGCTTAAGTGTTTGCAGTGCATCATTAATTTCGGCAGTACTTTGTACGGCCATTAATTTATCACGACTGCTAGCGTTAGCATGGCGATCAGGGTGAACAGCACGTTGAAGTTCTAAGTAGTGCTTGTTAATCGTTGCTAAATCAATATTGTAGTCAACGGGAATTGCAAATAACTCAAAATAACGCATAACTTCTCACAAATGACAAAGCCCTACATTAATTGGCAGGGCTTAGTTATACCCAAGTAGCTTAGGTATTCAAAACAAGTTTGAGCTTAAACGGTAAAGCTTTCGCCACAACCACACTCATCAGCTTGGTTAGGGTTATTAAATTTAAACCCTTCATTTAAGCCTTCTTTAGTGTAGTCGAGCTCGGTGCCGTCGATATAAACTAAGCTTTTAGCGTCAACAATTAAGGTAACGCCTTTAGCTGCAAATGTTTCATCGTCATCGTTTAGCTCATCAACAAACTCTAATACATAAGCAAGACCTGAACAGCCCGTCGTTTTAATGCCAACTCGCAGGCCTATGCCTTTACCACGGTTTGCTAAAAATGATTGTACGCGGTTTGCTGCCGCATCTGTCAATGTCACTGCCATGAATATCTCTTAGTTTGTATGTTTGCTTTTGTAATCTGCAATTGCTGCTTGAATTGCATCTTCTGCTAAAATTGAACAGTGAATTTTCACTGGCGGTAATTCTAGCTCTGCGCTGATATCGGTGTTTTTGATAGTTGCAGCTTCGTCTAATGTTTTGCCTTTAACCCACTCTGTTACCAGTGAAGATGAAGCAATTGCACTACCACAGCCGTACGTTTTGAATTTTGCATCTTCAATCACGCCTTCTGCAGACACTTTAATTTGCAGTTTCATTACGTCACCACATGCTGGTGCGCCTACCATACCCGTTGCCACTGACGGATCGTTTTTATCTAGAGCACCTACGTTACGTGGGTTTTCTACGTGGTCGATTACTTTATCACTGTAAGCCATAATTCTATCCTCACTACCTGCTAGGTATGGGCTCCACTAATTAGTGGTGCGCCCATTCAACTGAATCTAAATCAACACCTTCTTGGTGCATTTCCCAAAGAGGAGACATTTCACGTAAACGACCAATCGAGTTTTTCATTAGCTCAACGGTGTAATCAATCTCTTCTTCGGTCGTAAAACGGCCAATACTAAAACGAATTGAGCTATGTGCTAATTCGTCGTTGCGGCCTAATGCACGTAATACGTAAGAAGGCTCTAAACTTGCAGATGTACAGGCTGAACCTGACGATACCGCAATATCTTTAACAGCCATTAGTAACGACTCACCTTCAACAAAGTTAAAGCTGATATTAACAATACCTGGTACTGATTGGTCTTGTGTGCCGTTAAAGTACACTTCGTCCATATCTGTTAAAATGCCGTCGATTAGGCGTTTACGTAACGCACTGATGTGTGCGTGATCTTTTTCAAAATCTTGTTTTGCAATTCTAAATGCTGCGCCCATACCTACTAACTGATGGGTCGCTAATGTACCAGAACGCATACCACGTTCATGGCCGCCACCGTGCATTTGTGCTTCTAAACGTGCACGTGGTTTACGACGAACATACAAAGCACCTACGCCTTTAGGGCCGTATACTTTGTGCGCCGAGAATGACATGAAATCTACTTTGGTTTGTTGCACATCGATTAAAACTTTACCTGCGCTTTGTGCTGCATCTACGTGGAACATAATTTTACGTTCGCGACACATTTCACCAATAGTGTTGATGTCTTGAATTACACCTAGCTCGTTATTTACATGCATAATGCTTACAAGCACAGTGTCGTCACGCATCGTATCTGCTAATTTTTGCAGATCAAGTAGGCCGTTTTCTTCAACGTCCATATAAGTTACTTCAAACCCTTGACGCTCAAGCTCACGACATGTGTCGATAACTGCTTTGTGTTCAGTTTTAGCGGTAATAACATGCTTACCTTTTTTCTTGTAAAACTGAGCTGCACCTTTAATAGCAAGGTTATTTGATTCTGTTGCACCCGATGTGAATACAATTTCACGTGGGTCTGCATTAATTAAATCGGCAATGTCAGTACGTGCTTGGTCAACGACTTCTTCAGCTTGCCAACCAAAACGGTGTGAACGCGATGCTGGATTACCAAAATTACCGTCCATAGTCAGGCACTGCATCATTTCTTTGGCAACTCGTTCGTCAACGGGCGTAGTTGCTGCGTAATCTAAATAAATCGGTAACTTCATTTCTCTCTCCGCTGCAGGTCAACCTTAAAGTTGACAGCTTACTTGAATATTTTCCAACTGCTTAATTGCATCATTAACGCTGTTTTCTTGGCGAAGAGCGACCGCTTTAACGTCCGACTTTTCAACCAATTCAGCTAAGGTAATATTATTTAAAAATTCTTCAATTCGTGCGCTTAAGTCTGACCACAATGTATGGGTTAAACAACGCATGCCACTTTGACAACCAGTATTGCTTCGCTGACACCGAGTAGCGTCAACAGATTCATCTACCGCATTGATAACATCGCCAACTGAAATTACATCGGCCTCACGTCCTAGTAAATAGCCCCCACCAGGACCTCGAACAGAACTCACTAGCCCATTTTTACGTAAACGGGCAAATAACTGCTCAAGATAAGACAAAGAAATTTCTTGGCGCTGCGAAATATCTGCAAGCGCTACAGGGCCTATATTTGCATGTAGTGCAACATCCAGCATGGCTGTAACGGCATATCTGCCTTTTGATGTTAACTTCATAACGCCCCCCGCACAAAAGAGTGCAAATTTTAATTACCAGAGTAGATTAGTCAAGTATTCTAGGTTCTAAAAAACTTGTAATACCCGACTGTTTTGGTCAAGTATTGGGTCTATTGTAATTACCTGAGTAATTTAGTCAAGTATTAGTGGAGTAATAAAGGGCGCTATTTATAACTAATTGCTATTTTATAGACTTATTAATTGAGGTAAGAATACCTCGTAATATGTTCATTTCAGCATCTTCAGGGCGAGCACGATTAAACAAGCGACGTAGCTTAGTCATTACCATGCCTGGGTGCTGCTTAATGATGAAGCCTGTTTTAAACAAGGTGTCTTCAAGATGTTCGTAAAACAGCTCTGTTTGTTTAGACGATGGATATAGGGTTTCGTCTTCTTCTTGTTCCGCTTTAGGCTGTTGATTTAAAAACGCCATACGCGTTTCATAGCATAAGGTTTGTACTGCCATGGCTAAATTTAGCGAGCTGTATTCTGGGTTAGCAGGAATACATACATGATAATTACACAATTGTAATTCTTCGTTTGTTAAGCCACTGTTTTCACGACCAAATACAAGTGCTACAGGGCCATTTACAGCTTCGCCAACAAGCTTTTCACCACATTCACGCGGCTCAACCATAGGCCACGATAATGTACGCGAGCGAGCACTAGTACCGATAGTTAATGCACAATCAGCAATGGCATCGGCAACCGTATCAACAACAACCGCATTACCAAGTACATCTGTAGCACCTGCAGCCAGTGCGCTGGCATGACTATCTATTTCACAAGCAGGATCTACAAGGTATAACTTTGATAATCCCATGGTTTTCATGGCACGTGCCGCAGAACCAATATTGCCAGAATGTGAGGTGTTTACTAAAACGATGCGGATATCATCTAAGATCATTACAGTGCTACTTATCGAGTACAAAAAAATTGCGCAAATTCTAGCATGAAAACGCGCTGAGATCCTATATTCAATAGTCGAGATCTAAAAGATCAGTTCGGCGGTCAGCGGTCAGCGGTCA
>NZ_PNDK01000063.1:0-471 GCF_005887265.1 Pseudoalteromonas sp. S1608 | reverse complement strand
ACTCTGTACAAATAACAATGTTATTCATACGAATTTTATTATCAGCTTTTCCAAATTTTTAAAGAGCAGAGAATCAAAAACTTCTCAAAATTAAACACACTCTATTCTCAGGTGATTGTGCTACCTGATAAAAGAATATTTATTTTTAAGAAGTAAAGTGGTGGAGCTAAGCAGGATCGAACTGCTGACCTCCTGCGTGCAAGGCAGGCGCTCTCCCAGCTGAGCTATAGCCCCACATATGCTGGTCTTACTGTTTGTATACCGACTTCTTTTTAAGACGAGGCGTAAGTTGAGGCCGTTTAGTTCACTAAACAACGAAGCTTACAACGAAGTATTAAGATGAAGTGGTGGGTCTGAGTAGATTTGAACTACCGACCTCACCCTTATCAGGGGTGCGCTCTAACCAGCTGAGCTACAGACCCAAACAATAAGTGTTGTTCTCTTTACAATTAACAATCATCTGTGTGGACA
>NZ_PNDK01000062.1:0-5262 GCF_005887265.1 Pseudoalteromonas sp. S1608 | reverse complement strand
GAGTCGGGGAGGGGGAGCCAATTTACTATACTTCCATAGACATCTCTTCAAATTTGCTCTACCATTTCTCTTTTAAAACAAAAACTTTTTGATTACAAAAACTAACTATTTGATAACTTTCTCTATCAAGCTATAATTATTTTAATAATCATGAGGTTGTGTCCTCCCCTTTGACATATAAAGATTAAACAATGGCAGCTTTTAAAAAACTTATTTTTATACAACTGATGGCTTGGTTGATTCTTGTGACCGCTGGCTGTTATTTTATTAGCCAAAATTTTGATAGTGCCATCGGTAAAGCTCAAAAAAATGCGCAAGCGACAGTCGAGCAATATATTAAAAACCTATCTGCAACTGACCTCTCTGCTGATAACTTAAAAAACACACTTGCAAGCAGTGAAATCTTTTCACACTTTACCTTACGTGATTATCAAGGTGCTGAAGTATTTTCAGTTAACAACGCACCGCAATTGCCTGTTATTGCCGAACTTATTCAGTCAAGCAACAACTCAGTGCGCCCTCAGTATGCCACTAATGATAACGCCGATATAAAAGTTGAATTTAAAATCAACATCACTCATTTGAGTGAGCAGTTTCAAGCTGCTTTTTTTATAATTTTAATTATTAGCACCCTACTCGCTCTAATACCTATTGCATTAATGAAAACCATTGTTAAGCACATTAATGACAATATATGTACGGACGTTGCTGATGTCATTGATATTTATATAAACCAAAATCAACTAGGCGATGATTTTGCGACTAAAATTGATTCGCCAGAGTTAGCTAAGTTAGGGAAAAGTTTAATTCCTAGCTTTAATCGTTTATCGCACTTTTTAAAAAGTAAAAATGACAATATAAAAAATGCTGCACACACAATAAAACGTGAAGCCTACAAAGACGGTGTTACTGAGTTAGGTAATCGCAACATGTTTGTTGATTACTACGAAAAGAATATTGAAAACACCGAAGTAAGTACATTTGGCTCTTTAGCACTCGTTCGCTGTAGTGAGTTACAGTCTATAAATCAAAGCCGCGGTTATCAAAAAGGTGATGAGTACATTAAAGCCGTTGCAGATATTATTGTAAGTATCAGTGGCACCTATTCCGGCAGCCAAGTTTTTAGAGTTAACAGCTCTGATTTTATAACAATTTTACCAAATACCCCGTTGAAAGAAGCTGAAAAGTTTGGTGAGAACTTACAATCTCGCTTTACTCAATATATGCAAAACCAAGAGCTTAGCTCAGTTGCAAACACAGGTATTGTTGGTTACGAAAAATCAAAGCCTTTAGGTGAGTTGCTCTCTATTGTTGATAATGCAATGAGCATGGCTCAGTCTAAGCAAGCTAATGCGTGGCATGTGCAACGTGATACTGATCTAGTTAATAATGTGAGCGCAGGATTTGGTAACCAAAACTGGCGTAAAGTGATTAACGAAGTAATTGAGTCTAAAAGCGTCCATTTGGTGATCCAAAATATTATGCCTTTAGGCAAAAGCATTAAAGCCTATGCTGAAATTCAAGCCCGCTTCAAAACAGAAGAAAACCAAGCTTTGCCTACTGCTTCATTTTTAGCAATGGCTGAAAAGCTCGATATGGCTATTGAAATTGACAAGCTGATAATAGACTCATCTTTAGAAAGAATAAAATCGAGTAATTTATCTGAAAAGTATTTTGGCTTAAATATCACCCCATCTAGCGCGCACAGCGACCAGTTTATGATTTGGTTAGAGCGCCGTTTACTTAAAGATACGCATATTGCTTCTAAGTTAATTTTTGAAGTGAGTGAATTTGGTCTTCAACAAAACATTAAAGCAAGCAAACGCTTTATTGATATGGTGCATCGCGTTGGTGCCAGAATAACTGTAGAACGCTTTGGTGTCGGACTCACCTCATTTAAATTTTTCAGAGATTTAAAACCAGACTTTATTAAAATGGATGCAAGCTATACCCGAGGTTTAGAGGACGATAAAAACAATCAATACTTTATGCGTTTAATGGTCGACCTTGCTCATAGAATTGGCGTTAGTGTTTTTGCAGAGGGCGTTGAAAGCCAAGAAGAAAAGCACATTGTAGAAACCCTATGCCTTGATGGTGTCCAAGGTTACTATATTGAAAAGCCTAAAGACATCTAACTAATTACCCTATTTAATAATAAAAAAGAGCATTTATGCTCTTTTTTACTTTTTAAAGTGTGCTTTTATGACTGTTCAGCCGTTAAAATGCTGACAGTTTTTTAATTGCAAACTCCCTTAAATTTAACCCTTTACAATTAGCCCATTATTTAACGTTGTTTATTTAACTGATAATCACTCAACGTGTTGTTAATCGCAGTAGAAAAAAGGATAATACACGGGATTTTATTAGCGTGAGGCACACATGACAGAATACGTCTTGTTATTAATTGGAACAGTGTTAGTTAACAACTTTGTATTAGTACAATTTTTAGGCCTTTGCCCATTTATGGGTGTATCAGGAAAACTTGATACAGCCATAGGTATGTCTTTAGCAACTACCTTTGTGCTAACGCTTGCCTCTGTGACCAGTTATTTAGTAAACGAGTATATTTTATTACCACTAGATATCACCTACCTGAAAACAATGAGCTTTATTTTAGTTATTGCAGTGGTTGTTCAATTTACTGAAATGGTTGTTAGAAAAACCAGTCCAACGCTATATCGTTTATTGGGAATATTTTTACCTTTAATAACGACTAACTGTGCAGTACTCGGTGTTGCTTTATTAAATATCAAAGAAGATCACACCTTTTTACAATCTGCCGTCTATGGGTTTGGTGCCGCAGTGGGTTTTTCATTAGTTTTAGTTTTATTTGCGGCATTACGCGAACGCCTAGCCGCAGCAGATGTTCCCACTCCATTTAAAGGTGCTTCAATCGCAATGATAACGGCAGGTTTAATGTCAATGGCCTTTATGGGTTTTACTGGATTAGTGAAGTTTTAATATGACCTTGTTGTACGCTTTAATAGCGCTGGGTTTACTGGCGTTAATTTTCGGATTAATTTTAGGATTTGCAGCCGTACGTTTTCGAGTTGAGGGTAATCCTGTAGTAGAGCAAATCGATACCATTTTGCCACAAACACAATGTGGTCAATGTGGTTATCCTGGTTGTCGCCCTTATGCAGAAGCCATTGCCAATGGCGATGAAATAAACAAGTGCCCACCCGGTGGTGATGCGACAGTTAAAAAGTTGGCTGATTTGATGGGTGTTGAGGCTAAACCTCTAGCCGGCGGCGAACAAGCCGAGCCAGTTAAAACGGTGGCCTACATTCGCGAAGATGAATGTATTGGTTGTACCAAATGTATTCAAGCCTGCCCTGTTGATGCCATTGTTGGTGCAACCCGACAAATGCACACCGTTCTAATTGACGAATGTACAGGCTGTGACTTGTGCGTTGAACCTTGTCCGGTTGATTGTATTGACATGCTACCCGTTGCACCAACAAAACAAACTTGGAAATGGCAACTAGACGCTATTCCTGTTACCCAAATAGATTAGAGGTTTGAGTGGAAAAGTTACTTGAACAAATAAAAAAAGGCACCGTTTGGGCATTTCCTGGCGGCGTACATCCTCCGCAGCAAAAGTCATTATCTAATAATGCGCCTATTGCGCGCCTTCCTTTGCCTGAAAAACTCGTTCTACCTTTAAAGCAGCATATTGGCGCTAGCGGCAAGTTAATTGTAGAAAAAAGCCAGCACGTATTAAAAGGTCAACCATTAACTAAGCCCTCTGCTAACTGGTCGGTACCTGTGCATGCACCTACATCAGGCACTATTATTGATATTACGCCTATGCCATCAGCACACCCTTCTGCTTTGCCTGAATTAAGCATTATTATTGAACCCGATGGCAAAGATACTTGGTGTGAACTGTCGCCTTTAGCAAACCCAGCCAATGCATCACACGATGAACTCGTTGATGTTATTCATAATGCGGGGATCTCTGGCATGGGAGGCGCAGGTTTTCCAACCTACGTTAAAGCAGATATTAAGCAGCCGATTGAGTTTTTAATCGTGAACGCGGTTGAGTGTGAACCTTACATCACGGCTGACGATACTTTAATGCGCGAACATGCCGCTGAAATAATCAAAGGTATTGAGCTCATGCAACAGCTGCTCAATCCTACCCTGTGTATTATTGGTATTGAAGATAATAAGCCCGAGGCTATCACAGCCATGACAGAAGCGGCGAAGCATAACGAGCATATTTTAATACAAACCGTGCCCACGGTTTACCCTTCTGGCGGTGAAAAACAGCTGATAAAGCTACTCACTAACCGTGAAGTTCCTAATGGTGGCATTCCTGCTGATATCGGTATTTTAGTGCATAACACCGGCACTTTATTTGCGATACAGCAAGCTGTATACGAAGGCAAACCGTTAATTGAACGTGTAGTTACCGTTACCGGCAATACCATACATAAGCCCGGTAATGTATGGGCGCTATTAGGTACTGAGATAAAACACTTACTGGATTGCCAAGGGTTTTCACCCGTACCACAACAGCGCGTCGTTATGGGCGGCCCTATGATGGGCTTTACCTTACCTACGGTTCGTATTGGCGTTGTTAAAACAACAAACTGTATACTTGCTCCAGATCATAAAGAATTAGCAGAGCCAGGCCCAGAAAAAGCCTGTATTCGTTGCAGTGCCTGTGCAGATGCGTGCCCTGCTTCATTGTTACCACAGCAGTTACAGTGGTTTGCTAAATCAAAAGAATACGACAAACTCCAAGAACATAACTTATTTGATTGTATTGAATGTGGCGCGTGTGCCTATGTTTGCCCAAGTGAAATACCACTCGTTCAGTACTACCGCGTTGCAAAAGTTGAGATTAAAGAGCAAATTGCCGAGAAGATAAAATCTGATCGCGCTAAAGAACGATTTGATGCACGTAAAGCGCGTTTAGAGCAAGAGCAAGCTGAGCGAAAAAATCGTCACAAACGTAAGCCAGCAGCTAAATCGACCGAAGAGCAGCAAAAAGTAGCCGATGCCCTTGCCCGTGTTAAAGATAAAACCAGCGGTGGTGACAATAAATCAGCTATAGCAGCGGCAATTGCGCGTGCTAAAGCTAAAAAGCAAGGTGGCGAACTTGAGCCAGATAACAGTGAAGTTGCGAAAGAACGCGCAGTCCGTAAAGAGCAAGCTCGCCTTTATAAAGAGCAAAAGGCACAAAATAATGGTGATGACGAAGCTGTAGATGACAAAAAGTCAGCAGTTGCAGCCGCTATTGCCCGTGCTAAA
>NZ_PNDK01000061.1:0-344 GCF_005887265.1 Pseudoalteromonas sp. S1608 | reverse complement strand
ATTTAATTTAAAATATTTTTGAACTAATCAATAATAGCTGGGTCTATTAATATGCTTGTAGTTGATATGTTGTTATACAAGTTTCATGTTGATTTCCCTGTTTGATTACTAATTTAGTAATATTGAGCCAGCTTTATTAGCTGGCTTTTTTTATGCTCTAAATTCAAATTTTTTAAAAATTATTTTGAACTAATTTAATCAGGACGCGTCTACTATTATGCTTGTAGTGATGTGTTGTTATACAAGTTTCATGTTGATTTCCCTGTTTGATTACTGATTAAGTAATATTGAGCCAGCTTTAATAGCTGGCTTTTTTTATGCGCTTAATTTAGTGCGTTACAACT
>NZ_PNDK01000060.1:0-31624 GCF_005887265.1 Pseudoalteromonas sp. S1608 | reverse complement strand
CGAAACCCGAAACCCGAAACCTTTAACACTTATCTATCAAAGCTTAAAAAACCTGCTTGCTTAATTATCCTACTAAGCGTAAAATGCGCGCTCATTTCGGCTTTTAAACTATTAATTCCTTGCCTTAAACCGACCGGCCGAAACGGTAGAAGGCTCTATTAACCGTAAGGAATATCCATGCGTCATTACGAAATCGTATTCATGGTTCACCCTGATCAGAGTGAGCAAGTATCTGGTATGATCGAACGTTATACTGGTTCTATCACTGAAGCAGGTGGTACTATCCACCGTCTTGAAGACTGGGGCCGTCGTCAACTGGCTTACCCAATCAACAAGCTTCATAAAGCTCATTATGTTCTTATGAACGTTGAAGCACCAACTGAAGTAATCAGCGAGCTAGAAACTACTTTCCGCTACAACGATGCAGTGCTTCGTAACTTAGTTATGCGTACTAAAAACGCTGTAACTGAAGCGTCTCCTCTTGTAAGAGAAGAGAAGAAAGAAGCACCAGCTGCTTAATTGTTTTGAGTCCTAGCATGGCACGTAGTCAGCAGTTACTATAATGGTTAGCCCATATACGAATCAGCTGGTTATATCGGGGGTAGTTTGTAAAACACCCAAGTTTAGCCAAAGCCCCGCGGGCATACCGCATTGTATTTTTGTTGTAGAACATAAATCAATGCAAGTTGAAGCAGATCTTAACCGTAATAGTTATGTTAGGCTTCAGGTGGTTGCCAGTGGTAAGCAAATGCAACAACAGACTCAACATTTGCACGTTGGGCAGGCATTGCAAGTGAGTGGTTTTTTAAATCGCCACGAAGGTCGTAACGGCCTTAGCCAATTGGTTTTGCATGCTCAGCATATAGAAAGAATTATTTGAGGAATTAATCTCATGGCACGTTATTTCAGACGTCGTAAGTTCTGCCGCTTTAAAGCGGAAGGCGTACAACAAATCGATTACAAAGATCTAGCTACTCTTAGAAACTATGTTACAGAAAGTGGCAAAATCGTACCTAGCCGTATCACAGGTACTAGCGCTAAATACCAGCGCCAGCTAGCAACTGCTATTAAGCGTGCTCGCTACTTAGCCCTTCTTCCATACACTGACTTACATAAGTAAGCAGCGGATTAACACGTTTTTAAAAGGTGTAGAAACATGCAAGTTATTCTACTAGATAAGATCGCTAACCTAGGTGGCCTAGGTGACCAGGTTGTAGTTAAATCTGGCTTCGCACGTAACTTCCTTTTCCCACAAGGTAAGGCAGTTCCTGCAACTAAAGCAAACATTGAAACGTTTGACGCACGTCGCGCAGAACTAGAAGCAAAAATCGCTGAACAGTTAACTGCAGCACAAGCACGCGCTGAC
Source organism: Pseudoalteromonas sp. S1608 (assembly GCF_005887265.1). Lineage (GTDB taxonomy): Bacteria > Pseudomonadota > Gammaproteobacteria > Enterobacterales > Alteromonadaceae > Pseudoalteromonas > Pseudoalteromonas undina. Next base: position 30,258 of record NZ_PNDK01000060.1, on the reverse strand, counting down.
AAACTTGAAGCATTAGCAGAAGTTACATTAGTATCTAAAGCTGGTGACGAAGGTAAATTATTCGGTTCAATCGGTACTCGTGACATCGCTGACGCTATCTCAGCTGTTGGTGTTGAAGTTGCTAAATCAGAAGTTCGTTTACCTCTAGGTACTATCCGTGAGACTGGCGAATTTGACGTTGCAATCGCAGTACACTCAGACGTAACAGCTACTATTAAAGTAATCGTTATTGCTGAAGCTTAATTTTTAGAATTAAGTTAAAAAAAAACCGTGCTTTGCACGGTTTTTTTGTGTCTAAAATTTATAACCCAAAGCAATAAATTGTTTGTTGTGGGTAAAATTAAGCACGTTTCTAAAATAAAGCTTCATTTTCTACAAATATTTTCTATTTCATTTAAACCTTTCTATTCTTCTGCGCGTCTTATAAGTTAAATTGCAATTACATAATTATAAACAGGAAAAATTTGCGATGTTAATGGACGCTAATCAGCCAATAACTGATCAAGTGCAGCAAATGCTTATTGATCAAGTTAAAAACGGCGACCAGTTAGCCTATAAAGCGCTCTATGACATGCATAAAGCAAAAGTTTATGGCTTATGCCTGAGGCTTATAGCCGATGAGGAGTATGCACAAGATGCTACCCAAGAAGTGTTTGTGCAAGTATGGAGCAAAATAGCGCAATTTGACGGGCGTTCGCAGTTTTCCACTTGGCTTTATAGTGTCGCCAGTAATATTGCTATTAGTTATGTGCGCAGACAAAAACATTGGCTTAATAAAGTAATTAGCTTTGAGCAAAGCGGAATGGATGAACAAGCTGCACATGACTGTAACGGATTAAATGGGCTAGATAAATTAATTGTTAGACTGCCTGAGCGCGCAAGAATGGTATTTGTGCTTTATGCAGTAGAAGGTTACAGGCATGAGGAAATTGCAACCCTGTTAGGTATGGCGGTAGGCTCTAGTAAGGCGCAATATCATCGTGCAAGGCAATTATTAAAGCAGTGGTATGAAAATGAATAAAACAAATTTTGATGACTACTTAAATGAGTCTTTAACCCAGTTAGATAAAAATATTCCACCAAAAAAAGAACTGTGGAATGGGATTGAACGCGCAATAATAGCTAATAATCAGCCCACTATTAATACTAACCAATATTGGCCAAAGCTCACCGCCATTGCTGCATGTTTTACCGCGGTTTTGGTCAGCACAGTATTGTTATTTAAAGTACCAGAGGCAAATACTGCAGTGGCAATGAGTGAGTTTTTTACTAAACAAAAACAAAGTTTACTAGTGCAATATCAAAGCCAAGCAGCATTGACCGACAATTGGCAAGTACAGTTACAAGAACTTGAAGATGCAGAGCAAGCAATAAAGCAAACTCTTGAAAATGAACCGAAAAACAAGGCGCTATTGTCTATGTTAGCGCAAGTTTATCAACAACAACTCGACTTAATTAACAAGGTGCATGCACCGCGTTGGCAACACATCTAGGAGAAATAAATGAAAGCAATAATATTAGGGATCGCTTTATTACCCATGGCCGTATTTGCTGGTGAAAAAATAGATCAGCAAATTGAGGTACCCAATGCTGGGGTGATCCACATTGAAAACCAGCGTGGTGATATTAAAGTGACAGGTTGGGATAAAAATCAATTTAAAGTAACCGGTGAACTTGATGATAAGGCACAAGGCTACACACTTAAAACACAGGGTAATAAAACCCAGTTTATTGTGAAAATGCCTGAACTTTCTAATTGGGATAATAACAACAATGGCTCAACGCTCACTATTTTTATGCCAAAAAGTAGTGCGCTAGAATTTGTGGGTGTTAATGCATCTATAACGGCCAAAGAGTTACAGAAAGGTACTGAAATTGATGTAGTTAATGGGGCTATTACAGTAAACGATCTTAATGGCGATATTAAGCTGACCACTGTAAATGGTGACATCAAGGCAAAAGCACTTAATGGTAAAGTTCAATTTGAAACTGTTAATGGTTCGATTGATGATCAGCAATCTAGCGGTGAAGTTCGTTTTAGTGCGGTTAATGGCGATATTACATCAAACTCGACGGCCAATGATATTCGCTTAGAAAACGTAAATGGCGATATTAACTTTAATTTAGATACAATTAAAGAGTTACAAATAAGCACCGTTAATGGCGAAGTTAAGGTACAAATTAACCGCCTTCTGAGTGATGCTGATGTGAGTTTTGAATCTGTTAGTGGTAACGCTGCGTTTTATTTCCCTGCTGATTTATCAGCACAATTTGAGGTGGAAGCACACGCTGGCGGTAAAATTGACAACCAGTTAACTAACGATCAAGTACAAAAAGCCAAATATGGCCCAGCAAGTGGAATTAAGTTTAATACTAATGGCACTGATGCTAGTGTAGAGATGAATACTATTAGCGGTGTTATCGAACTTAAACGTCAATAATTAGCTATTTTATTTTAAGTAACAAAAAGCAGGAAAAGATTTCCTGCTTTGCTATTTGCACAGCCCCGCCAAGTCGATAGAATAGAGCTATTCAATTTTAGTACTGTGAAGTTATGGCCAAACCAGATAAGCAAGTCGACACTCTTAAAGTTCCTCCCCATTCAATAGAAGCTGAACAATCTGTTTTAGGTGGTTTAATGCTTGATAACCAAGCATTTGATCGCGTAGCTGAACTTGTTGTGGCGCAGGATTTTTATACCCGTACCCATAAGCTTATTTTTGAGGCGATGACAGCTCTTGCTGAAATTGGTGATCCGATTGACTTAATCACAATTTCTGAGAGTTTAGAAAAAAATAACCAGCTGTCAGGTATTGGTGGATTTGCGTATTTAGCCGAAATAGCAAAAAACACCCCAAGTGCTGCCAATATTGACGCTTACGCAAGTATTGTTCGCGAGCGCGCCGTTGTTCGTGAAATGATTGGTGTTGCCAATGAAATAGCCGAAGCGGGCTTTAATCCTGAAGGGCGTACTAGCCACGACTTACTTGATTTTGCTGAAAGTAAAGTATTTAAAATTGCTGAGCAGCGTACAAAAAGTAGTGAAGGCCCACAAAGCATTCACAACATACTTGAAAAAACCGTTGATAAAATAGAAGAGCTTTATCAATCACCACAAGATGGTGTGACCGGTGTGAGCACGGGTTATGCTGATCTTGATAAAATGACTACAGGCTTGCAGCCATCTGATTTAATTATTGTGGCAGCGCGTCCATCAATGGGTAAAACCACTTTTGCGATGAACCTTGCTGAACATGCCGCAATGACTCAAGACAAGCCAGTGCTTATTTACTCACTAGAGATGCCCTCTGAACAAATTATGATGAGGATGCTGGCGTCCCTTGGCCGAATTAACCAAACTAAAGTACGTACTGGTCAGCTAGATGACGATGACTGGGCGCGCCTTTCATCAACCATGGGATTACTCATGGAAAAAGGCAAAATGTACGTTGATGATGCCTCAGGCTTAACACCTACCGATGTTCGCTCACGTGCACGTCGTATAGCACGTGATCATGGTGGTATTAGTATGATCATGGTCGATTACCTGCAATTAATGCGTGTACCTAGCTTGTCAGATAACCGTACCTTAGAAATTGCCGAAATTTCACGCTCACTCAAAGCATTAGCAAAAGAGTTGCAGTGTCCGGTTGTTGCTCTATCGCAGCTTAACCGTACTCTAGAGCAACGTGCTGATAAACGTCCAATTAACTCAGATTTACGTGAGTCGGGCTCTATTGAGCAAGATGCCGATTTGATCATGTTTATTTATCGTGATGAAGTCTATAACGAAGACAGTACTGAAAAAGGCATTGCCGAAATTATTATCGGTAAACAGCGTAACGGTCCGATTGGTAAAGTGCGCCTAACCTTCCAAGGTCAATTCTCTCGCTTTGATAATTACGCGGGGCCTGCTGTAGATGATGATTACTAATGCGCTTAGCCACTGCTGAAATTAATTTAACCGCGCTTGAACATAACCTAGCACAGGTAAAACGCTTTGCGCCCAATAGTAAAATCATGGCCGTACTTAAAGCGAATGCTTATGGGCATGGTTTAGTCACTATTGCGCAACACTTAAATGAAGCAGATGCATTTGCGGTTGCGCGTATAGATGAAGCGTTAGCGCTGCGTGCAGGTGGCCTTACAAAACCGATTGTGTTGCTAGAAGGCTTTTTTCATCAAGAAGACTTACCTATTTTACTGGCGAATAATTTTCAAACTATTATTCATGACGAGATACAGCTAAAAATGCTGGAAAGTGTGCAGCTAGATGCGCCTTTAAATTGCTGGTTAAAAATAAATACCGGCATGCATCGTTTAGGTATTGCGCCTGAGCAGTTTGATATGTTTTATCAGCGCCTACAAGCCAGCCCAAATGCACAAAACAAAATAAACTTAATGACCCATTTTGCGTGTGCCGATGATGTAAAAAATACTAAAACAGTGCAGCAAATAACTTTGTTCGATAATTTAACCCAAAAGGTTCAACAAGCTCATTGTTTATCGAACTCTGCGGGAATTATAGCGTGGCCGAGTGGCCATGGTGATTGGGTTAGACCTGGGCTAATGCTTTATGGTGTATCGCCTATAGCTAATCACACAGGTAAAGATCACCAATTAAAGCCTGTAATGCGCTTAACCACTAAAGTGATAGCAGTGCGTAATGTGGGGGCACATGAGCAAGTAGGCTATGGCGGCCGCTGGCAAAGTGATAAACCTACGGTGTTGGCTGTGGTTGCACTGGGCTATGGTGATGGTTATCCGCGTCATGCGAAAGAAGGCACACCCGTGATTATTAATGGGCATCGTTACGGTATTGTGGGTAGTGTAGCTATGGATATGATCACCCTTGATATAGGTAATAACGAGCACAACGTCCAGGTGGGTGATGAAGTGATTATGTGGGGGCCAGAGTTACCAGTAGAAGAGATTGCACAATGTGCTGATACTATTTCTTACGAGTTATTGTGTAATATCACACCGCGTGTAAGTTATGAGTACCAGCGCTAATGTTTATTATTAAAGATATGCAGTAAGTTTACATTGCTGTCATGATCGTGATGCTAGCTTACTGGGTATGGTTACTCTTTTATAAAGTAAATATCGCTAAAGCCCATACGTGCAAACTCTTGGTCGCGAAAATTGCGTACCGCCGATGAACCTTTAGAGGTCATTTCAATTTGGCGTACCATGTTTAAGTAATTAGTTAAATCGATACCCTCAGCAGCCGCAATAGCCTGATACATATCGTGGTATTTATCTTTTGCGAAGTTAATTTCGCGCGGTTGATTTTTAAAAGTATAGGTAATTCTGCGTGCCATAATAAGCTCAGTTATATTGAGTGTTAGTGTAATTTTACACTGTATTTAAGTTGCGTTGAATGATTAGTTGAAATCAAATAATTAAAAAGTTGAGTTTGAAATGAAATTATCAGTAGAGATCAGTAAATACCCGCTTCATCAAGATTATATTCCCTTTATTAAAGGATTTATTGACCGGTTAAATACCTATGATGATTTAAAAGTGATTACAAACACATTGTCGACGCAAATTTTTGGTGACTATGACTTAGTAATGTCGGTACTTAGTACTGAAATAAAACGTTCATACGAAGAGTTTGGCAAGGCTATTTTTGTTTGTAAATTTCTTTCTGGTGATCTTTCTCCTGAATAATGCTTAATAGCTTAGTGAGCCAATAATGGACTTTATTAACCAAACTCTTGCTGGGTTTACTGCGATGTCACACTGGGAATATATTGCAGTGGCTTTGTCTATGACTTACCTTTTATTAGCTATCAAAGAAAACCTTTGGTGCTGGCCTGCGGCATTCTTTAGTACCTTAATTTACACTATTATGTACTGGAATGGCGCTTTATTAATGGAGTCATTGCTGCATTTTTATTATATGTATATGGCAGTCTATGGCTGGCTAGCATGGAGGAGGAGTGGAGTAGGTAAACAGGAATTAGCAATTACATCATGGCGGGTAAGTCAACATATTGGCATTATCAGTATAACGTCCTTAGTTGCGATAATTTTGGGCTATATAATGACTAATTATACCCATGCTGATTTTGCCTATTTAGATAGTTTTACCACTTGTTTTGCTGTTGTTACTACTTATTTAGTGGCCAAAAAAGTGCTGGAGAATTGGTTATATTGGATAGTGATAGATGCCGCTTCGATGTACTTGTATTACGAAAAAGGCTATTACCCAACACTTGCGTTGTTTATCTTCTACACGCTAATGGCAGCATGGGGGTTTAAAACCTGGTATGAAGAGTACGAGCAAGAGCAAGCTAAGCCTCTAGCTCAGCTATAAGAGCCACAATGACCTTTGACAATATAAGCGCTATATTTAGCGCTTTTGACCCGCAACTTAATGTTCTCAGTAGTGAGCGTTTGTATAGTGGTTTAAGTAACGATAATTTCCTTGTCCATACAGCGCAGCAAGCTTACCTATTAAAGAGTTATCGGGAACACTGGCCATCTATAGGCTTAGCAGCGCAAGCAAGCTTTGCAGAGTATAAGGTTTGTCCTGCACCAATGTGGCTCAATGAAGAAAAAAAGTTAGCCATTTTTGAATATATTGACGGTGATATAGCGCAAGACAACTACACATCTGAACTAATAAAAAAATTGGTCAGTTTACACCAACATAATATCGTAACAGAGCCAATGGATATTAAGTTCGAGCTTGATTACTACTCTGACACCGAACTTTATCAGCAATATCAGCAGGGGGTTGAATCAGCTTTAGTCTATATTTATAGCCAACCTAGAGATAACGGTTTTTGCCATAATGATTTAGTTAAAGAAAATATTATTCTCAACACAGAGGGCATGTACTTAATTGACTTTGAATACGCTAAAACTAACGATGTTTACTTTGATTTAGCCGCATTAGCAGTTAGTTTTGAGTTAACACAAATACAAAAAGCGCAGTTACTGAAAACCTACCATGCATATTTACCTCAGGAGTGTAATTTTAGTCCCTCGATAGAAAAGTTAAAGTGTTATCAAGTAGTATTCTTAGTGCTTTGTATTTGTTGGTATTCTGCGCGTGGTGTCAGTGATAAGGTTAAAAAATTGTGTGAGCAGCTGGATTATCTAATTCAATAAATAGCCCAGCTTATCCCCAAGTAGTTATAAGTTTAGCTACAAACCACCAAATCGAGCTGCTAGCTCTTTATATTTAGCTACTTCATCGGCGTCATACTGTGGTTCGCCATTAGCATCTTCACTTTTGGCAATAAGTAAGCTTTCTCGTGTTAAGCGTTTAACTCGCTCGACTTTAACTCCTAAAAACTCAGCAACTTGTTCTGTTGACATTAACTTCATAATTACTTCCTCGTGTTTAATCTTTCCGTCCAGTGACAATAATAGATAATATGTGTCTAAAGCGTTACTGTTTTTTTATAGAATATAAATAAATAGCGCTTTTTTTACCTTTTGTTAAGTGATTAGCTTAAATTATAGACATGTAAACGAATCATGCTGGTATTTATACAAAGATGTCTTTATTATTGCGCATGCTAAAGCATTGATATCGCGAGTTGATGTGGAGGCAACAAATGTGCTCTCGTGGTGAAATGGATATCACGTGGCCCTCCGGAGGCTGAGTTGTAGGTTCGATCCCTACCGAGAGCGCCATTTGCGTTTTACTTTTTACTCCCCTTCAAAACGATCGTAGCTATTTAAATTAACTCACTATTTTTATTCTCCGTTAAATAATAATATTTGTAGCAATCTAATTTACACCGTTAGGCGTATACTCAGTGCTGCGGTTATAGTTTAATATCAACAGTCGTAGGATTTTAGTGTTAATAATTTATTATTACCCTAAACTCAAAAGCTAGACTTTTATAGCTAAATAATGCTATTAAAAGAAAATATTCCTTAATTATAGAAATCCTCACATTTATGTTAGTTACCTTACCTATATCAGAGCTTATTCCCGGCATGTACGTAAATAGCGTGACCAAGCAGCAGGAGAGTGTTGATGGTATAAAAATTAAAACCAGTGGTTTGGTACGTGATAAATCTATAATTCAGCGTTTAATTACCGAAGGAGTACTAGAGCTTCTTATTGATTTTACAAAAAGTGATGTGGCTGTACCGGCTAAATATAAAGTACAAGAAAAACCACAAGCAGCAGCTACAAATCAAGACAAGCCCGCTAGTAAAAAGCGAGTTGTAAGCTTGCAACAAGAGTTTGCCAAAGCCAGTGTTAGTTATGATGCCCACAACAGAAAACTACAAAGTATTTTTGGTGATTTAACTTCAGGTTTGTCACTGAATACTGATGCGCTTAATGAGATAAGTAATGAAATAGTCAGCTCGGTATTTCGTAATGAACATGCAATGACCATTTTAACTCGCATTAAAGATAAGCATAGCTATAACTGGCGTCATATGATCAACTGCACCATTTTTACAGCGGTATTCGCTAAGTATTTAGGGTATAAACGCGATGTTGTTCAGGAGCTTGCTATGGGGGCATTAATGCATGACCTAGGGCAGGCCAAATTACCTCAAGGAATATTCTCTAAACCTGGTAAAGTTACAGGTAACGAGATGACGGCAATAAAAAAGCATGTTGCACAAAGCTTAGGGTTATTAAAAGGTGGGAAAGGTATCACCTCTTTAATGTTAGATATGATTGTAAATCATCATGAGCGCCTTGATGGTTCTGGTTATCCTCGAGGAGTGGATGACAGCAAGATAAGTCGTCCTGCTCGGATTTTAGCGATTGTTGACGTATACGATGCGCTCACCGCAGACAGACCTCATCAAGAAGGGGATGAGCCTATAAATGCATTGCGTTATTTGTTGGCAAATAAACAGCTATTTGATGCAGAGTTAGTACAGCTATTTATAAAGTGTTTAGGTGTTCACCCGGTGGGTACTATTGTTAAGTTAACCAATGAGCGTTTGGCCTTGGTGCTAGAAGGTAATCATTCAAACCCAATTAAACCTAAAGTTAAGCTTTTTTATAACGCAAAACATAACCATCATGTTACCGCAAAAGATATTGATTTGAGCTCAAATAATAATGAAATAAAAATACAAGCAAGTGTAAAACCAGCTGATTATAAAATTAACTTACCTCGACTTTTAAAAGAGCATTTACTGCTTTAGTATTTTTGCATCGTCTTTTTCTGTTTGTTTTAGCAGAAATATACCCACCTAAAAAGCAATTACCCATTAACGTCATCCACAGTAATGTGCCTAATTCTACATGCAGCGCTAAGCAGCAAAAAACCAAAGAAATAATTGCCATGCTAATGGCTGCTAACCAATAGAGATTAACTGGGTTGTCACATTTACCTGCCTGCGTACACGCGCAATAATTTGCTTTATAAAAGAAATAAACACTTAAGCCACAAAAAATAAGCGCTGTAACAATAAGTAAAATGATCACTGTTTTCTCCCTTGGTGATTTTATTGGCAGTGTAAATTGCAACGCAAGTTAAGTCAATGCAAATGAGAATTAATATCATTAGAGTATATACTCTAATACCATACTTCTGCTCCGATGAGTTTTAAATAGTTGTTAAATTGTCGTTAAAAAACGTGTTTTTTGGCCTTTTTTAGCGTTTTAGTAGGGTTTTTTATAAAAAATTAAGGTAGTGTACGCGGGTTTGAAACTCTAATAACAACACACATAGCTATCCAAACAGTAAGTTTGGCTAAGGACACAACAATGAAATTTACTAAAACTCTTATTGCTGCATCGCTGGCATTTGTTTCAGCTGATACCTTTGCAGCGGCTTTTCAACTTGCTGAGCAAAATGTATCTGGTTTAGGTCGTGCATACGCAGGTGAAGCGTCTGTAGCAGATGATGCCTCTGTGGTTGCTCGTAACCCAGCGTTAATGACGTTGTTTAAAGAGAAGCAACTTAGCGTTGCAGCTATGGCTGTCATTCCTGATGTTAGCCTAAAAGGCACAGGTAATGCCTACGGTTTAGATAACAGCGTACTAGATGATGACAGCATCGCACCTAGCGCGATTATTCCTGCTGGTTATTTCACTATGCCAGTAAACGATAAAGTATCGGTTGGTTTTGGTGCATTTTCTAACTTTGGCCTTGCCACTGAGTTTAACGATGATTACGCAGCTGGCCAAATTGCTGGTGAAACTGAAATTGTTACTGTAAACATGAACGCAAGTGTTGCTTATAAAGTATCTGAGCAGTTCAGTTTTGGTATTGGTTTAAATGCAATTTATGCAGAAGCGAAGATTATTCGTAAGTTTGGCGTAGTACCTCCTGTAAACCCTGCTATTGCATCTATTCCTGCAAGTGCTGATGCTGTTCACCTTGAAGGTGATGACATGGGTTACGGCTTAAACGTTGGTTTAATGTACCAATTAGATGAAAATAGCCGCTTTGGTTTTAATTACCGTACAGAAACAGATATTACTTTTGAAGGTGAGTACTCGAATGAACTACCTTCATTTATTCCTGGTGGGTTAAACGGTCAAGTTGAATTACCTGGCTCAGTTGAAATTACACTACCAGCAATTGCTGAGTTCTCAGGTTCTCACCAGTTAGATGAAAAGCTAGGCGTTCACTACAGCGTATTATGGACAGGTTGGAGCAGCTTTGACTCATTAGAAGCACAAGTTACTGCACCTACAGGTGGCAAGTTCAGTGCGTTTGAAAAAACAGAAGATTTCTCTGATGCAATGCGTTACTCAATCGGTACTGATTACCAGTACAGTGAAAATTTAATGCTTCGTGCTGGTTTTGCGTTTGATGAATCACCAGTATCACAACAGCATTTATCAATTTCTATCCCTGATACAGACCGTTTTTGGTTCTCGTTTGGTGGTAACTATGCGATTGATCAAAACTCAAATATTGATTTAGGTGTGAGCGTATTACGTGGTAAAACACAAAACTTTACTGAAAAAGTAGAAAGCGAAACACTACCACAGCAATGGTCTTTTGAATCAAAAGGTCATGCAGTATTATTAGGTGCTCAGTACAACTACACATTCTAATTCTGCCTAGAGCCTAGAGCCTAGAGCCTAGAGCCTAGAGCCTAGAGCCTAGAGCCTAGACACAAAAAAGCCGCTTACAGCAAATGCAGTAAGCGGCTTTTTTTTATACTTATAAATTAACTGGTTACGAATGGCATAAGCCATTCGTACTGGTTTAATTATAAGCTTTCTATTTTAACTTTTTGCTCTAGTAGCTTAGTTTTTGCATCGGTAAATTCAGCTAGCTTAGCATTTTCTTTAGCGAGTACCGCTTCAGGTGCATTGTTAACAAACTTTTCGTTAGCCAGTTTGTTTTGCACTTGCGCTAGGCCTTTCTCAGCTTTTTCAAGTTGCTTGTTAATACGTGCAAGCTCAGCTTCGACATCAATTAACCCCGCCATTGGGATCATAATCTCAAGGTTGCCAACATAAGAGGTTGCACACGCTGGGGCATCGTCTTTGTTTTCAAGCAGAGTAAATGCTTCAAGCTTAGCGAGTGACGCTAAAAACGATTCATTTTCGTTAATACGGCGCACATCGTCGCTCGATGCATTCGCTAGTAATACCGATAGCGGCTTGCTTGGGCTAATATCCATTTCACCACGAATATTACGAATTGCTAAAATGAATTGCTTAACCCACTCTAAGTCATCCATCGCTTGTGAATCAACATTGGCTTGGTTATAAACAGGGAAGCCTTGTACCATAATGCTAGTGCCTGTTGTTTCAAGCCCTGCAAGTGGCGCTACACGTTGCCAAATTGTTTCTGTAATGTAAGGCATCATTGGGTGCATTAAACGCAGTAAGCTTTCAAGTACGGTAATAAGTGTATGACGTGTACCACGTTGCTGAGCTTCATTGCCTTTAAATAGTACCGGCTTAGTTAGTTCTAAGTACCAATCACAGAACTGATTCCAGGTGAATTCATATAATGTGTTCGCCGCTAAATCAAAACGGTAGTTATCAAGGTGCTCGGTGTAGGTTTTAACCGTGGCTTCATATTGACCTAAAATCCAGCGATCAGCTAACGAGTACTGTTTTTCGCTATCGTTAAAGCCACAGTCTTGCTCTTCTGTGTTCATTAATACGTAACGGCTTGCGTTCCATAATTTGTTACAGAAGTTACGGTAACCTTCAAGGCGGTTCATATCCCAGTTAATATCACGACCAGTTGAAGCCATCGCTGCTAAGGTAAAGCGCAGTGCGTCGGTACCGTGTGCTTCAATACCGTTTGCAAATACTTTGCGGGTATCTTTTTCAATTTTAGCGGCAAGTTTTGGCTGCATCATATTACCAGTACGTTTTTGTACTAAGTCTTCAAGGCCAATGCCGTCAATCATATCAAGTGGGTCAAGTACGTTACCTTTAGACTTCGACATTTTATCGCCGTTATCGTCACGTATTAAGCCAGTTACATACACGGTTTTAAAAGGAACTTGTGGTTTGCCGTTTTCATCCTTTATAAAGTGCAGCGTCATCATGATCATACGTGCAACCCAGAAGAAAATGATATCAAAACCGGTTACCAACACGTCAGATGGGTGGAAGGTTTTTAAGTCATCGGTATTTTCTGGCCAACCTTGGGTTGAGAAGGTCCACAGTGCTGATGAGAACCACGTATCAAGAACGTCTTCGTCTTGGCTAAGCGCTACGCTATCTGCAATATTGTTATCGCGGCGTACTTCTGCTTCATCACGACCAACGTATACGTTGCCTTCGCTGTCGTACCAAGCTGGAATACGGTGACCCCACCAAAGCTGGCGTGAAATACACCAATCTTGTACGTCGTTCATCCACGAAAAGTACATGTTTTCGTATTGCTTAGGTACAAATTGGATGTCGCCGTTTTTAACCGCGTCTTTTGCAGGTTCAGCAAGTGGTGCAACACGTACATACCATTGGTCAGTAAGTAGTGGTTCAATAACAACACCAGAGCGGTCACCGTAAGGAACAGTTAGGCCATGGTCTTCAATTTTTTCAAGTAGGCCTAGCTCTTCAAATTCAGCAACAATGGTTTTACGTGCGTCAAAACGGTCCCGGCCATGTAAGCGCTCAGGAATTGGCGCATCAAATTCAAGTTCTTTACCATCAAAGGTGTATGTTTCACCTTGGGTTAAAATAGCCGCGTCTTTGTCGAAGATGTTAATCATCGGCATCTTGTGGCGCTTACCAACTTCGTTATCGTTAAAGTCGTGCGCAGGGGTTATTTTTACACAGCCCGTACCTTTGTCTTTATCGGCATGTTCATCGGCAACAATTTTAATACGACGATTAACGATTGGTAGTAAAACCTCTTTACCGATTAGGTCTTGGTAGCGCTCGTCATCTGGGTTTACTGCCACACCTGAGTCACCCAGCATAGTTTCTGGGCGTGTAGTGGCTACAACAATGTAGTCTTTACCGTCTTGCGTTTTTACGCCATCAGCTAGTGGGTAACGTAAGTTCCACATATGGCCTTGTTTGTCTTTGTTTTCTACTTCAAGATCAGAAATCGCAGTGTGTAATTTTGGATCCCAGTTTACTAGGCGTTTACCACGGTAAATTAGGTTTTCTTTATGAAGGCGTACAAATACTTCTTTAACAGCTTCTGATAGGCCATCGTCCATGGTAAAACGTTCACGGTCCCAATCAACAGAAGCACCTAAGCGGCGAAGTTGTTTAGTGATTGTGCCACCAGACTCGTTTTTCCATTCCCAAATTTTATCGATAAATGTATCACGGCCTAAATCATGGCGTGTTTTACCCTCTTCTGCCGCAAGCTTTCGCTCTACTAGCATTTGCGTGGCAATACCTGCGTGGTCAGTACCTACTTGCCATAATGTATTGTTACCTTGCATACGTTTAAAGCGCGTTAAGGTATCCATGATGGTATCTTGGAAAGCGTGGCCCATGTGTAAGCTACCCGTGACATTTGGCGGCGGGATCATAATTGAATATGGGGTGCCTTGGCCAGATGGCTTAAAGTAGCCTTTTTGTTCCCAGTCTTGATATAGAGACTGTTCAATATCTTGCGGATTGTAGGTTTTATCCATTACACAGAACCTTAAATAAGTACTTAAATGAGTTAGTTAGCTTTGTACGCAGTGAGCGTTAGCGATTAATATCTTGCGTGGTGATATTGGCACCGAGTTGGCGTAGTTTTTTAAAGCGCTCACGAGCGGCTTGTTTGGCTACGGGCTCTACGGGTACAAAATCAAAAACTTGGTTAAACCGACGAATAAAATCCGGTAAGTGATTGGCCAAGTTAATTAATACTTTACGATTACCAACAGGTGGTGTTGTGCCAATTTCTACAGGTGCGCCGCCTTTTGGGCCTTCACCTTGTAAATTGTGGGGCACAAAACTGTCGGCATCAAATGTCCAAATAGTTTCGTCAATGCTGTTGGCGGTTGCTTCGCTGTCTACAAAAATAAATACGCGTTGACCAAGCCGATACTGTTGCCCAGCTATTTGAGCTGCTAAAGCAAAGTGATCATCGGCTTTAGCTAATGACTCATCTTGTTGCTTTAAAATGAAAAACTGGGCATTCATGTTCATTGTATCGAGATTTCCCATGACATTGATTGTGCTGTTATTAAATACACACAAATTAAGAAGGGGATTTTGCCATATAACGGGGTTTGCTTCAATTAATACCCAATAAATAAGGCGCTTTAAAAGCGCCTTATTTTATACTCTATATTGGGCTGTGAAGCCTTTTACAGGTTTGTTAGTCCTGGGTTGCTTCGCTAATGCCTACTCGGTTTAATAAATACTGAGTTAGCATAGGTACAGGGCGACCCGTTGCGCCTTTTTTAGCGCCGCTGCGCCATGCCGTACCGGCAATATCTAAATGAGCCCAGTTATACTTTTTAGTAAATTTAGATAAGAAACAGGCCGCAGTAATAGTACCTGCAGCTCGGCCACCTAAGTTAGTAAAGTCGGCAAATGGGCTTTCTAGTTGATCTTGATAATCATCCCATAATGGCAGTTGCCATGCACGATCGCCACTTTGCTCCGACGCTTTTAATAAATCATGTGCCAGTGGATTATGGTTTGCTAATAAACCCGTAGCATGGGCACCTAAAGCAACAATACATGCACCGGTTAATGTAGCAACATCAATCACGGTTTCTGGTTCAAAACGCTCAACATAGGTTAGCGCGTCACATAACACTAAACGGCCTTCGGCATCAGTATTAAGTACTTCAACCGTTTGCCCAGACATAGTGGTTAAAATATCACCTGGGCGATAGGCGTTTGAGCTTGGCATGTTTTCACAACCGGCTAAAACGCCAATTACATTTATAGGTAGCTGCATTTGTGCAAGCGAGCGCATGGCACCAATAACACCAGCAGCACCGCCCATGTCGTATTTCATTTCATCCATGCCTTCGCCTGGTTTTAATGAAATACCGCCTGAGTCAAAGGTTAAGCCTTTACCAACTAATACGATAGGCGCTTGGTCATCGCCTGCGCCTTTGTAGTTAATTACCGACATAACCGATTCGTTATCACTACCACGACCAACTGCTAGGTATGAGTTCATACCTAGTTCTGCCATTTTATCTTCGCCAATCAGCTCAACAGTGATGTTGTCAAAATTAGTCTCAAGTTCTTTGGCTTGCTCGCCGAGATACGCTGGATTACAAATATTAGGCGGCATATTGGCAACGTCTTTGCACAATTTGCTACCAGCAGCAATCGCTAGGCCATGCTCAATGGCACTTTCACCTATAGTCAGTTCGCGGCGCGTAGGAACGTTAAATACCATTTTACGCAGTGGACGACGAGGGTCTACTTTCTTACTTTTTAGCTGATTGAAGGTGTATAAACAGTCTTGGGTTGTTTCTACCGCTTGACGCACTTTCCAATAGGTATCACGGCCTTTAACGTGTTGCTCAGTTAAAAAACACACTGCTTCCATCGAGCCTGTTTCGTTTAAGGTGTTGATAGTTTTTGAAATAATTTGTTTATATTGTTTATCGTCTAGTTCGCGTTCTTTACCGCAGCCAACGAGTAGAATACGTTCGCTTAAAATATTAGGTACGTGGTGTAATAGTAATACTTGCCCTGGCTTACCTTCTAAGTCGCCACGGCGTAATAAATTTGAGATATAACCATCGCTGATTTTATCAAGTTGTTCACCAATGGGGGATAACCTTCGTGGTTCGTATACGCCAACAACAATACATGCACTGCGTTGTTTTTCTGGGCTACCACTTTTTACGTTGAATTCCATTGTCACTCCTGATTTTGAGTCATCTATAGAAGCTAAGTTGGGACTAAAAATGTGTTTTCTAGTCTTTTTACCTAAATTTTTAGGTCTAGCGCTAATATTAGTAGATTTTACTCGACTCTTACTGTGTATTTGAACTTTATATGCTTAAGGGTTACTAATGCAACATTATATCGTGATGTTAGGTAGGATAATTAATATTGATGGCTTATAATATGTGCTTAATACTCATTTAAAATGAGTGAATTAACTAGTTCACTCATTGTTTTTTATTACTAAATTGAAATTCCATGTTTAACAGGGGCGAATGTTGCTAATTTTCCGTTATTTGACCACTGAGGTTTTAAAATCGCAGGTCGCCGTATTTTTAACTTTAATGACCATATTTTTGTCGCAAAAGTTTGTTGTCATTCTTGGTGATGCCTCAGAAGGTAGTATCCCAGCAAAGCTTGTGTTTGCCATGATTGCGCTTAAATTGCCGCAGTTGGCATCGTTAATTTTGCCTCTGAGCTTATTTTTAGGAATTATTTTAGCTTACAGCCGGATTTACGCCGACAGTGAAATGACAGTACTTAAAGCCTGTGGCGTGAGTGAGTGGTATGTAGTGCGTATTACGCTAATTTCAAGTGTCATCTTAGCGTTGTTGGCCGCGGTACTTACTTTATATATTGCACCGTGGGCAAGCGAACAAGAATACCAACTTAAAGAGCAAGCCAAGGCTGATGCTGGTTTATCTTCACTTCGAGCTGGACGTTTTCAACAAACCGGTAACGAAAAAGCCGTGGTGTTTATTCATAACATTGAAAATGGCGGCAAAGAGCTCAACAAAGTTTTTGTGGCACAACTACCCGATAGTGAAAAAAGTGACCTAGCGCGTTTAGTTTATGCAGAGCAGGGCGTTGTTATTGAAGCGCAAAATGGTGAGCAGCAGTTAGTGCTCACTGATGGTAAGCGCTATGAAACTGACGGCGAAGCGCCTTCACTTAACTTAACTGAGTTTGATGGTTACAGCGTACAAATTCGCGAGCAAGAAATAGAACATCAACGTCGTAAGTTAGAAGCCGTGCCAACTCATGAGTTAATGTCTATTAACACTCCAGAAGCAATTGCACAGTGGCAATGGCGTTTAGCTATTCCGTTATCTATTCCATTATTAACTTTACTAGCAGTACCCCTGAGCGTTGTTAATCCACGCCAAGGTAAATTTGCTAAATTAGTGCCTGCTTTGAGCTTATATTTAGGGTATTTCATTTTACTCAATGCGGCTAAGTTTGCGGTAGAAGATGGGAAAATCCCGCCCTCTATTGGCCTATGGTGGATTCACCTAAGTGCCTTATTTATAGGTAGTTTATTAATTATTAAAGGCCGCCCATTAGGTGTTTGGCTGAAGGCTGTCGTGACTAAACGGGAGCAACACATATGATGAAAACGCTTGATTGGTATTTAGGCCGTAGCATTATGCAAACGACTGGATTTGCACTAATGGTGTTGGTGGGGATCAGTACTTTAATAAAATTTATAGAGCAACTTAAATCGGTTGGCCGTGGTAGTTACGATATTATGACCGCCTTGCTATATACCATTTATAGTATGCCCGGCGATTTAGTGGTGTTTTTTCCAATGGCAGCACTTATTGGTGGCTTAACTGGGTTAGGCGCTTTAGCTTCTAATAGTGAGTTGGTAGTAATGCAAGCCGCGGGTATGTCGCGTTTACAAATCATTGGTTCGGTAATGAAAACCGCAATTTTTATGGCGCTGTGCGTAATGGCGCTAGGTGAGTGGGGGGCGCCCGCTGCTCAGCTGCACGCCAAAGAAATGCGTAACCAAGCTATTCATGGCGGGGATGTATTTAATGCACAAAAAGGCGTGTGGGCTAAAGATGGCAGTAACTTTATTAATATTGAAGATGTTGACCAAAATGGCATGCTGCGCGGCGTAAATATGTACCACTTTGATAAGTCGTTGCAACTTACACAAATTACTAAAGCAAAAGAAGCAGTAGGGCGTGATAATGGCTGGCTACTGCGCAATGTGAACAAAGTATTGATCAGTGAAGAGCTAATTACCACGGAGCAAGTTACTGAAGAGTTTTACTCATCTCAGCTGACCGGTGAAAAACTTGGCGTGGTTTCAGTAAAACCAGAGTCACTGTCATTTTCAGGATTGTGGTCATATTTAGCTTATTTACAGCAAAATGAGCAAGATACAAGTACCTATGATTTAGCACTATGGCGTAAATTAATGCAGCCAGTGTCTATTGCTGTGATGTTGTTGGTTGCCTTATCGTTTATATTTGGTCCGCTGCGAACCGTAACTATGGGGGCACGAATTATCATGGGAGTGGTAACGGGGATAGTGTTTCACTTAACTAATGAGATATTTGGCCCTGTGGTAATGGTATATCAAATCCCAGCCATTGTAGGCGCCGTTCTACCGAGCATTTTATTTACTGGGTTTGCAGCTTATTTGATGAATAAGCGGGTGTAGCTAGACTTAAAGCTTAAATAAAAAACGCGGCCTTTTTTAAAAGTGCCGCGTTTTTTATGCTTTAGCTTGAGGTTATACCAATTCACTAGATTAAGTATTAATCTAGTTCGCGATACACGCGTTTATTTTCTTCTTTGGTGAGCGTAACCACTTCGGTTTTTGATAAGTAATCTTGTAGTGCTTTTTTATTTTTAAAGTCGACTAATACCACTAAATTTCCTAAACCAAGTAATGCGCTGATACTGCGGATAATAGCTTGTGGCCAGCTAATTAAACTTCCTTGGTTGGTTTGTACTTTTAAGCGCCATGCTCGCATACCAATTGTTTGCCCACTTTTCGTCCAAAAATAACCAAAAAATACCAAGCCAACAAGCACCAGCAGCGAGCTACGAATACCAGAAAGTAATAGTGAATCTTGAATACGTGCAGATACATCTTCAGCGCCATTGAGGGCAATAACATCAAGGGAAATAAGTCCTTGGATAGCAAATAAATACAATACCACCGTTAGCATCGCAAAAGCGATAATAGCTAATGTGTCGTACACCAATGACGCAAAACGACGCCAAAACCCTGCTCGTGGAAACTCAGCCGACATAAATATACTCTCACTGTTAATGTGCGCGATAGTTTAGCAAATAAGCCGCTAAATACTACCTATTACGCTACGTGCTTAACCAGCTATTGGTTCAAATGTTAATGGTTGCCTAAATGTTAAGCGGTCGATCACGCTTAATACATAAAACGCTTGCCGCTTTGCTCATTGTTTGTATAATGCTAGGCAATGAGATGGAAGAGGGTACATAATCTTTCACTCTTAAGTGGTTTTTCTTTATCTTCTCGTGTTTAGAAGGTTAAAGAAAAATGATGCCAGCGTGATGAAATTGGTATACATGGGGGATTCAAAATCCCCTGCCGCAAGGCGTGCCGGTTCAAGTCCGGCCGCTGGTACCACTTTTTATAGCCCCGACCAAATTGGTTGGGGTTTTTTTATGCCTAAGATTTGAGTTGCCGGACTCGAGCGGCACGTGAGGTGCCGCTGTTATAAGTAAAAGTCCGGCAACTTAGTACCATTTTTTTATAGCCCGACCAAATTGGTTGGGTTTTTTTTATGCCTAAGATTTGAGTTGCCGGATTTTAATTACAAAAAATGTGTCCAACATTGCTACTTTTATAAGCAGTAGGTTTTGATCTAAACTTGGCCTGTAAACGTTTTGGTTTACCTAACCTTAAGCTCTGCTTGAGATAGGTTTCTTATCCAGAACTAAGGTTATATAGTAAATACAGGCCTGACTTTAATCGTATTTTTCATTGATACGGGTGTGCTAAGTTATGCAATGTGTTTTGACTCGGGTATTATATACCTCAACCTCTTGTTGCGAATAAAACATCATGACTCAACTAACCGCAAAACAGAATATTCAAGCCATTGTAAAAGCGATTAAGGCTGAAGAAGCATTACTGCGTAAAAAACACCCGCTATTAATGCATCAAAATACCTTAGGAATGGCTATTTTATTACTTTCTTTGAGTGCATTAATCGGAATTGGCACGCTGTATTATTTTGCTATTATTCCCGCTTGGCTATGCATTATTTTAGCGGCCATTGCTACCTCAATTTCCCATGAGCTTGAGCATGACTTAATCCACAAACAGTACTTTAGCAACCAACCATTTTTGCATAATTTTATGATGTTAATCGTGTGGCTGATGCGTCCTAATACCATAAGCCCATGGTACCGTCGCAAGATGCATTTACATCATCACAAAACGTCGGGTACTGAGCAAGATTTAGAAGAGCGTTTGGTAGGTAATGGTATTAAAAATCCGTTTTTACGTGCCTTGGTAATTGTTGATGGATTACTCGGTTTATTAATTAATGCAAAACGTTTTAGTAAAGAAATTAATGGGTTTAGCTTCTTTAAAGTGTTTAATGCAGGTTTTCCCATTACTACTGCGTATTTCGCCATTTTATATAGCGTAATTGTGTTTCACTTAGTTAATTTGTTCACTCCACTGGCTGCTAATTCACCTGTATTGCTGCTTGATGCAATGAATGTGTTTGAATTTCTAATGGTGGTGCTGATTGTGCCTAATATTGTGCGTTCGAGCTCACTTAATTTTGTTACTTCAAGTATGCATTATTACGGCGGTGTTAATAATATGCTTGAACAAACTCACGTCATCACCAGCCGTTTGTTTATGCCATTTAATTTATTTTGCTTTAACTTTGGGCATACTCATACTATTCATCATTTTGTGCCGAATCAGCCGTTTTATTTACGACAAATGATCAGTAAAAAAATCCTTGAAGTGATGCGCCAACACGGCGTGCGTTTTAATGATTTTGCCAGTATTAAGCAAGCAAACTTGTATCAGTAATACTCAGTGTAAAATGGCATCATAATGCAGTCGGACTCGCAGCAGCAATTAACTCAGCAAGATGCGTTAGCGCAATGTGTACAAGCTATAAAGGGGACCAGTTTTGCGCAAAAGCTGGTTAATTACATTGCCCTTATTGTTGAGTTTGATTGTGCGGTTGTATTGGCTTGCAGAGTAAATAAGCATCCCATTTATTTATTCGATTCTATCGAGAAACAGCGTGAACTTTTATTTCAGCGCTACCTTACTAACTCGTTTGTAAACGACCCTTTTTATACTGAACTGGTCAGTAAAGCTGAGGAAGGTGTATTTAGGCTCGCTGATATAGCTAGTTATCAAGATGAACTGACCTTTAAAGTATATCAACAGCAGTTTTATACTCACACTGGCTGGACTGATGAGCTAAGTATTTGTACTAATATAGGAAACGGTCGCTCGATTGTTATTTACCTTGGTTTATTATCCAATAACCAGCGCTTTAGTGCGTTGCAAAAGCAGCAATTAATAGCACATTTTAATTTAATAAAAGCACTGTGTAGCCAACATTGGGGTAGCCAAAAATTACTATTAAATCAATTTAATAGTTCAGTTACTGGGCAGCTTATAGAAAATGCCCTCACGTCATTTGCTAACCAACAACTCACTCAACGAGAGCATCAGGTTGCTTGTCTAATTGTGCAAGGTTGCGACTCCGCAGATATTGCTTCTCAGCTTGGGATCGCCCTAGGTACAGTTAAAAACCATCGTAAACGTATATATGCACAGTTAAACGTTGCTTCACTGAGTGAATTTTTTCGACTGTTTTTAAACCATTTAATGCTGACAAAATAAAGCGCGTTTATGTCCCTTTAGGGATATAGTGCACATCGCTGAGTTTAATTAGTATTTTTCTTATAGATAATTTTGAGAAATACGATGACAGCACATTTACTTAGCGACATTATGCAGCGTGGTTTAGTCTCTCAAGTGAGTAATATTGAGCAATTAACCCATAAGCTTAAAACTCCACAGGTGGTTTACTGTGGCTTCGATCCTACCGCAGGTAGCTTACACATAGGGCACTTAGTACCATTAATAATGCTAAAGCGTTTTATGGATGCAGGGCATCAAGGTGTGGCATTAATTGGGGGGGCTACAGGGTTGATTGGTGACCCGAGTTTTAAAGCCACTGAGCGTAGCCTAAATACCAAACAAACGGTGTCACAATGGGTGACAGCGCTTGCAAACCAAGTTGAAAGTGTACTTGGTCCGCATTTAAACAAGCCACTGCAGATAAAAAATAACGCTGGCTGGTTTAGCTGTATTGATGTATTAGACTTTTTTCGTGATGTAGGTAAACACTTTTCAATTAATACCATGATCAACCGTGAATCAGTAAAACAACGTTTGCAACGTCCAGAGCAAGGATTGTCGTTTACTGAATTTAGTTACTCCTTATTGCAGTCGTATGACTTTGCTAAGCTCAATAGTGAGTTAAATTGTACTTTGCAGATAGGCGGTAACGATCAGTGGGGTAATATTGTCAGTGGAATTGATTTAACCCGCCGTTTAAACCAGCAAACAGTGTTTGGTTTAACACTGCCACTTATTACTAAGTCAGATGGTACAAAATTTGGAAAAACTGAGGGCGGTGCTATTTGGCTCGACCCTAAAAAAACCTCGCCGTATCGCTTTTATCAGTTTTGGTTAAATTGTGAAGATGCTGATGTGTATAACTTTTTGCGTTTTTATACTTTTTTATCAGTTAAAGAAATTGAGGCCATAGAAGCAAACGATAAGATAAGCGGCCAAAAGCCTCAAGCACAGCGCATTTTAGCTGAGCAATTAACCCGTTTTGTTCATGCTGAAGAAGGCTTGGCAAGTGCGCAGCGTATCACTGAGTTGTTATTTAATGGACAAGTACAAACCTTAAATTTAAATGATTTAGCACAATTAGAACAAGACGGCTTACCAGTAATAACCCTTACTGAAATTAATATAACCACCTCCGCGCTATTGGTTCTCAGTGGTTTAGCAAACTCTAAGCGTGCCGCAAGAGAACTGATAGCTGCAAACGCAGTAAAAATTAATGGTGAAACAATTTCGGCTGATCATAGTCAGTTAAATTTGGCATTACATCAACGTTTTTGGTTAATACAGCGAGGTAAAAAACAATTTAGGTTAATTAAACTCAATTGAATTTCCCTCTAATGGTGATTTTTTATGTGGTTTTAGGGGTTACTCTTAATCCAAAATACTTAATTTTTTTAAAAGTCTTCATTGTTTTTTCTCATTACAATAACGGTAATTAATAATTTAATTGCCGTTATTAATGTGTTTTGTAGGCATTTGTAAATCACTGTGAAATGCTAAGTTAAAAGTAACTTTTTTAAGTGGCTGATAATAAAGTAACTTTGCTATCTGTTTTTAATAGCGCTGTGCGCACGAGTTGTTTCTTTGTATTAATCTATTTACTCACTCAAGCACGTTAATCGAATTGAAATATTTCTGTAATATTTAGGTGTTCTAATGCGCTCTGAAACAAAAACGTCATCAAAATGCCATAATCGGTAAGACAAAAACTGAGATTTAAACATGAGTGAATCAAAGCGCAATACGCTATTAATAAAAACGCTTAACTGGGCTGCTATCGCCTTTTTAGTTTATTTAGTCCTGGTAGCCGTTGGCACTGTCAGTGGTGGTTTTAAATTAGCGTCGGGCGGTACCGAGGGAGCGAAAGAAATTTTTGCATTCGCAACCAACCCGTTTATTGCATTATTATTAGGTGCTTTGGCAACGGCTTTAGTGCAATCGTCATCAACGGTTACCTCAGTAATAGTGGGCCTTGTTGCTGGAGGTTTACCGTTAAGTATTGCTATTCCAATGGTGATGGGTGCAAATATTGGTACTACTATTACTAACACCTTAGTGTCTATTGGTCATATTCGCTCTAAAGAAGAGTTTCAACGTGCGTTTGCAGCATCAACGGTTCATGATTTCTTTAATTTATTTGCCGTTATTATATTTTTACCGCTTGAGATAATGTTTGGTTTGCTGCAAAAAATGTCAGCTGCTTTGTCGCATCTATTTATTGGTGATGCTGACTTATCATTAAAGAGCTACAACTTTATTAAACCACTTGTTAAACCTGCTGTGGGTGTAATAAAAGACGCATTTAGCTTCCTAGACACAAAAATGCTAGGTGCAGCGATGGTTATAGCAGGTATTTGTTTGATTTTATTTGCCGTAACTACATTAGGTAAACTACTTAAAAAAGCATTGGTTGGCACTGCAAAAGATATACTGCATGGTGCAATTGGGCGCGGGCCTATCGCAGGTATAACATCAGGTGCGGCGGTAACAGTTATGGTTCAGTCGTCATCAACTACCACGAGTTTAATGATCCCACTTGCGGGAAGTGGTGTGTTTACTACACGTCAAATCTATCCATTTACGCTAGGCGCTAATATTGGTACAACCATTACCGCTTTATTAGCCGCCACATCAATTACAGGGCCTATGGCTGAAGTGGCGCTAACGATTGCTTTAGTACACGTTATGTTTAATGTATTTGCGGTTGCACTAATTTACGGAATTCCTGTACTACGTGAAATTCCGCTTAAGTTAGCCGAAAAGCTAGCCGAAATTGGTACAAAGAATAAATCAGCTGCATTAGGCTATGTGTTAGGGTCGTTCTTTGTGGTGCCAGGTTTAATTGTACTGGCCGTTAGATAAGCAAATAAATGAATAAAAAGAATGCGCTATATAGCTTATATAGCGCATTTTTTGTTTTACCACTGGTAACTTACAGACAGCATGGCATTACGCGGTTTTCCTGGGAAGTAACGATCGCCAGTAAAACTAGTGTAATCGGCGCGTTCAGCGTAAGCCGTGTTGGTTAGATTTATTATTCGCGCACTGAGTAATAATTGTGGGCTTATTTGCCATTGGCCGCGTAAGCTTAAAATATCGTGCCCTTGATATTCATGTAAGTTTTCAGGGTCGGTAAAGTAGCGACTAACATAGTGCCATTGCAGCGCAAGACTAATACTCTCGTTGGCTTGCCAGTTAAAATCGATATTAGCAACTTTTCGAGGTGCGGTATCAATATCGTTCCCTTTAATATTAATACTGCCAATGATTTGCTCATTCGAGTACGTATGCTTGGCATAAGCGCCTGCGAAGTTAACCGATAAGTGCTGATTAAAGCTATGCGCTAACTCAAGCTCAATGCCGCGATGTCGAGTTTGGCCGTCATTAACAGTAAAAAAGTCACTGTCACGGTAGATGGTATTTTGCTTGCTCATCGCATAAGCCGACAAACCGTAGCGAGTATTGTTGTACACCCCTTTAATACCTAACTCAGCATTATTTGCTATTTCTGCGTCTAAGTCGGCAGTACTTTGCTCGCGTTGTAATTGATAAAGCTCAGCTGCTTGTGGGACTCTATAGCCTCTTGAAAAGTTAGCGTATAATGTATTGTTAATATTAAGCTGATAGCTCACACCGAGTTTTGGCGAAAGATTACTAAAGCTGTTTTTAGTGCTCTCGGGGCGACTATAACGACAGCCACCAAAACCACATTTACTGCCATCTTCTTTTGTACGCCCTGTAAGCATATTGTTTTGATAGTTATATTGCATATGCTCATAACGTAGACCTGCAGTTATAAGCCAATTATTTAGCTGCCAATCAATAGCGGCAAATGGGGCATATAAGGTGGCATCGACTTGGTAATCGTAATGTTTACCTTGCGGCACTGTGGCCACTAAAAACGCAGAACCTTGAGTCGGTTTATCTTGGGTTTGTAAAAAATCGGCTTGGGTAAACTCACCATCAAAACCAAGCTTTAAGTTGGTATTTTCGTTCACATAATGCTGATAAAGCGATTGTAGACCAAACCCAGTTTGGCTATTTTTTTCAAGTGGTGTGCCGGGTAGAAAGTGTTTAAAAAAGTCCATACTTTGGTCACGAATATAAGGAGTAACAACTAGAGTGTTCTCTCCTAATTGCCAGCTTGCTTTACTCCAAGCCCTAAGCGAGCGAGCTTTTCTAAAGGCGTCGGGATCAAAGTTTTGCTGTGCTATATCTTCATCTTTATAGCTTTGAAAACCGCTAATATAACCAGCAGTTTGTTGATCTAAATTAGTATACGTAAGCCCAGAAACTAAGCTTAGGTTGTTATTATTATAGCGATGGCGCACATTTATTTTTTGTTGCTTTACGCTTTCATCATCTCGATAACCGCTATCATCAGTAAAACTAGCATTAATACCTAGGCCTGAATTATCCATGGCATGGCCTGCACGTAATTTATAGCGAGCATAACCATAAGAGCCATAATCAAAGCCTAGTAAACCAGCACCTTGCGTAGTATCAGGGGTAATAACGTTAATTACACCATGCACTGCATTAGAGCCATAAAGTGCAGAACCTGGGCCTTTTAATACTTCAATACGCTCTGCCATTTCGCTATGTGCTTCGAATAGTTCATTGATATTACAAAAACCAGCTGCACGAAGAGCTATGCCATCTTCTGCGGTTAAAACACCACCACAAGCGCCCGTTCCAGAAAGTACTTGCGAGCGCAGAGCCGGTAAATACTCTTGGCCATTCCCACGTTGGACATTGGCACCTGCAACGCGTTGTAGCGCTTCCTCTACATGGGTAGGAGCTATAAGCTCAAGCTGTGATTCACTTAATACACTGATCACCAGTGGTAATGGCGTGGAAAGCGCTTCACTACGCGATGCTGTGGTGGTGATACGTTCAATTGATTGCGCGGTATCTTCAGCACACGCACTATTAATTAAACCTAACTGACTGCATAACAATAACGGGGGTAAATAGTAATATTTCATAAATTCCAGCACATCGGCAATTTGATAAGTTTAGGGTAGGGGATTTTATGAATTGGTTAAAGCACACTCAACCTATAAACCCGATAAGTAATCGATAAAACAATACAAAAAATGCCCGGAAAAACTAAAGTGAGCACTGAGTAATGTTTAAATAGTAATACACCTACCACTCCGCCGGCTAAAAACCCGGCAATAATTAATACAAAGACCAAGCATTTTCTATTGTCAAAAGCTTCTCCTTTTAGGGCTTTACCAAACATCAAACCCAGATCGGTAAAAATACCGGTTAAGTGAGTGGTTCGCACAACTGCGCCGCTGTAGTTAGTGGCTAAAGCATTTTGTAAGCCGCAGGCCGCAGAAGCAAGTGTAAGTGCGTAAGGGTAAGAATATTGAAGTAGCTGTGCGCTTAACAGCAGTAAAATACCCTCAATAAATAAGAGCGTATCGTAATGGCGGCCTAGCTTAAGTGAACCGCCTGAAAGCATTAAGCCTGTTAATGCCGAGCCAAATATAAAACTCAGTACAATCGCAATTAAAAATAACGCTGCCTTGATGTTGGTAGTAAGTTCAATAGCTAATGAAGTCACCGACCCTGAAACGTGAGAAATTGCTTGCTGTTCAAACCCTAATAAACCTACTGCGTTTACCATACCGGCAATAAAAGCGAGGGTAAACGCACCATATTCGACCCACTTAGGTAGTTTTGTAAACATCCTTTTAGCTCCGGTTTCAGTGTGTAGATTAATCATACACTTAATTAAAGTTAATAAATGAAAAGAGGTTATATTTTTAACATCACAAGCAAGTGATGATCGCTAAATTTAACTTTTGCGTATTAACCAAATTTGGAATTAATATGTTTAACCAAGAACAGCAATCACGCATTATAGAAATGGCATGGGAAGACAGAACGCCATTTGAAGCCATTGAAAATCTGTATGGGCTAAATTACTCTCAATTAGTTAATTTTATGCGGGAGCATATCTCTAGCGGGTCATTTAAAGTATGGCGTAAGCGCCATGCTGGGCGTAAAACTAAACACCTAAAGTTACGCGACCCCGCGATTATGCGCAGTCATTGTAAAACACAGTACAAGCAACGTTAATTTTTCTCATTTCATGTAATGTTCAGGCTTAGCCGTTAATACTCTTCATTAATGATCACACTGGAGAATCGCCATGAAATCACTAATCAGTATTTTAGTAATGGTTTTTGCGCTAACGGCAACAAACGCATTTGCTGTACCACATAAAGACAAACATGCGAATAAACACGCAAACAAGCATCACTGGAAAAAGCAAAAATATAACCAATACAATAATAAAAAATGGCTTTCTAAGAAACAAGCCAAGCAGTTAATTCGTCAAGGGTGGACTCCACCAGGGTGGCACAGATCTTATCATCAAGGTGATATCCTTGGGCATGACATTTATAAGCGTGCTAGAGTAATAGACCGAGAAAGAGACACAGTGCGAGTTGAAGTTGATCGCAATATTATTCACTTAGTGCACGATACTCGTGAAATACTCTCTATTTTACAGCGCTATTAGGATTTATAAATGCTCACTGTATTGGTCATAGTTACTGGCTTGTTGTTATTAATAACGTTATTACCCCTGTCATACAGTCAGCATTACTTGATACGTAGTTGCGACTTTGTGCGCTTGCAGGTGTGTTACCTAGCAAGCGCTGTAATTATCGTTGCACTAATAGGTATGTGGCAAATCGACTTTATTGCATACTCATTAATAGCGGCTGTTGCTTTAATTATTTGTGCGCTTCAAGCTAAGTGGATTTATCCCTACACTTGGTTTGCTAAAAAAGAAGTATTAACAGCGCCAACAAGTAGTGATCATAGCATCAGAATTTTATCCGCTAATGTACTGATGTCGAATCGACATAGTGAGCAGTTAATTAACTTA
Organism: Pseudoalteromonas sp. S1608; assembly: GCF_005887265.1. GTDB lineage: Bacteria > Pseudomonadota > Gammaproteobacteria > Enterobacterales > Alteromonadaceae > Pseudoalteromonas > Pseudoalteromonas undina. The sequence goes on along the minus strand of NZ_PNDK01000060.1, from coordinate 1,419 downwards.
GTCGATAAATATCAGCCCGATTTACTTATCACTTTAGAAAGCGATAGTTGGTGGCAAGATAAATTGTCCGTGCTTAAAAAAAACTACCCTTATCAAGTACAGTGCCCAAAAGATAACCGCTACGGCATGCATGTATTTAGTAAATTTAACATACTCGATGCACAAATTTGTGCACTTATAGAAGATGACATTCCTTCTATTCATATTTTATTTGAAAACCACCAAGGGTTAAAAATGCAGGGGCATTTTATTCATCCCGCGCCACCAAGCCCAACCGAAGAGGATTCATCACGCCCGCGCGATAGCGAATTAATAATGGTGGCTAAAGCTCTTAAAGATTCAGCTCGCCCTACGATAGTCGCTGGCGATTTAAATGATGTTGCTTGGTCACGCAGTACTCGTTTATTTATGCAAATTAGTGGCTTTTTAGACCCCCGTAAAGGCCGTGGTTTTTTTAATACTTTTCACGCTAATTACTTTTTTATGCGTTGGCCGCTTGATCATTTGTTTCATTCAAAAGGCTTTAGTGTAAAACGGATAAAGCGCCTTGCTAAATATGGCTCGGATCACTTTGCCTTATTAACCGAATTGGTATTTGAAGATGCTAATCAGCAATCCCTTGAAACAAAACCAAGCGAGCAAAAGCAGCAAGATATACAAGAGCTGGCAATGAACAAAGCAGATAAACGCAAAGTACCTATGTTTGAAAAGAGCTAGGTATAGTACAGATATTAGGTTAAAGGTTTTAGACGAAGTTTTTTGTAGCAAACTATTTGGTTTAGCGTTAATTAACAAAGAGATTCATTATGTTTAATAAAATCATCGACTTTTGGTTTAATGAGCTTGATCCTAAACAGTGGTGGCAAAAAGACGATGGGCTTGATGCACAAATTAAAACTCGTTTTGGTGAATTACATCATCAAGCAAGTGTAAGTGAGTTATTTGATTGGCGTGAAAGTGCGCTAGGTAGTCTTGCTGAAATTATTGTGCTTGATCAGTTCTCACGTAATATTTACCGTGAAAAGCCCGCAGCATTTGCCTGTGATGCATTAGCTCTAGCGTTAGCGCAAGCAGCTATTGCCAAAGGGTTTGATAAGGAATTGACGGATGAGCAACGCGTATTTTTGTATATGCCTTTTATGCACAGCGAATCAAAGCTAATTCATAAGGAAGCAGTGAAGTTATATAAAGCGTTAGGTATTAAAAATAACTTAGATTTTGAGTATCAGCATAAGGCGATTATTGATAGATTTAATCGTTATCCGCATCGTAATAAAATACTAGGACGGGACTCTACAAAAGAAGAGCTTGAGTTTCTAAAACAGCCTAACTCAGGTTTTTAAATTTATTAGACAAAAAACACCGCGCTTGCTACAAGCGCGGTATTTAATTTTACTAACCTGATACCTGATACCTGAT
>NZ_PNDK01000006.1:0-209 GCF_005887265.1 Pseudoalteromonas sp. S1608 | reverse complement strand
GGGCTTCGGCTTTTTTTGTTATATTAGAGGGTATATGTATTGCGTTTTTAACTAAAAAATGTTTTACCAGTGGATCACTTGAACTTATGAAGCAAGTCAGCATCCTGTTTTATAAAATGTTCTGTTTTACTACTTTTTATTGGCTTGGCTTTTACACGTATTTGGGAAGCCGACATATTGAAATTCTATGCATGCTATTTTTTGATAGC
>NZ_PNDK01000059.1:0-12969 GCF_005887265.1 Pseudoalteromonas sp. S1608 | reverse complement strand
GAAGTGTTTTAATAACATTTAATTAGCACTGTTTAAGTGCCTCGATAGCTCAGTTGGTAGAGCAGAGGATTGAAAATCCTCGTGTCCCTGGTTCGATTCCGGGTCGAGGCACCATTTATATAAAGCCTTGCTCATGCAAGGCTTTTTGTTTTAGTGTGCCGACTTAGCTCAGCTGGTAGAGCAACTGACTTGTAATCAGTAGGTCAACCGTTCGACTCGGTTAGTCGGCACCATTTACAATGTAGCTAGAAAAAGAAACTGTAATCAGTAGTCTGTTCAAGTTACCCGTCGACTCGGTTAGTCGCAAGAATGTATACAAAGCCTCGCATATGCGAGGCTTTTTTGTTTCTGTCCTAAGTTCGGCGCAGCATTAAACCGCGTTCCATATGCAAAATATATTTATAATTTTATTCCGCTTTAGCTGGTGTAATGCCAATAGCAAACTCTGCCGTATTTTCTATATCAACTTTTTAAGAGTTAAAATTAATTCTCTGATTAAAAGTTAGCTTGCTCATTTGTTTTTGATAGTTGTATTAACACTTAGCGCATTGAGTGAACTTACAATTTCACCGCAAGCTATGTAATGTTATGTAAAGTCAATTGAGCAAAGTTTGCTAAAGTGATTGAATAACATTCATAAATAGCATTGATCAGGTTTAAACATGATGTGGCAATATAAGCCATCTTTATTAGCAATAAGCATTATAGTGTTGAGCGGTTGTGCGAGTAACTTAAACCCATCGCAGCGCGAACAAACTCCAAATAATTTACCACAGCAGTGGCAACAACAAGCATCAAGTTCTGTATTAAAAGTGGATGATGAATGGTTAACTCAACTACACACGCCATTACTTAACAAATACGTAAAACAAGCGCTTAAAAACAACCAACAACTATTACAAACCAGCTATGATGTCGCTATTACTAAACAGCAACTAATAGTAACCGGATCAGCTCTTTGGCCTAGTTTAGATTTATCTTCGCGTACTAGCCGAAGCAAAAATAACCGGCCTGTTAGCTATAATAATGCCAGCTCGGTAAGCTTAAACTTAAATTACGAAGTTGACTTATGGGGTAAGCTGTCAGATTCAAAACGAGAAGCTAACCTTTCTTATTTAGCACAAAAAGCGCGTTTTGAACAAGCTAAACAACAACTTGTTTCAGATGTTGTTCAAGGTTGGTTTGATGTTGTGTCTGCGCAGCAGCTGCTTGATTTATACAAACGCCGTGAAGAAAATTCTAAGCAAAACCTCGATATAATTGAGTCGGGTTATCGCCAAGGTATTAACGAAGCGCTTGATGTTTATTTAGCCCGCAATGAGCTTAATAACGAACGCTCACGCATTGCCACTCAAATAGCGAGTTTATCAAGTGCAGCGCGAGTGCTTGAGCGCTTACTAGGTGAGTACCCAAAAGGAGCTATTGCAGCAAGCACTGACTTACCGGTTGTTGATACCGAAATTCCAGTTGGTATTCCTTCAGAGCTCATTACCCGAAAGCCCGCATTACTTGCCAGTTGGTATGAGTTATTAGCTAGTGATGCGTCATTGGCTTATGCGCATAAACAGCGCTTTCCTAGTTTAAATTTAACTGCAAGCTTAAGTGATAGTACAGATAGGCTGAGTGATTTGTTTTCTCCTTCAAGCCTCGCATGGTCTTTACTTGGAAGTATTTCGGCACCTATTTTTGAGGGAGGACGTTTACAAGCCAATGAAGAAATTGCACGCCTGAATGCGCAAAAGCAAGAACAGCAATATTTACAAACCTTGTACGATGCATTTGCTGATGTAGAAAATGCAATATCGCAGCAGCAGTCTTTAAAAGCGCAGTACACCAGCACCCTTGAAGCACAAAAAAATGCACTTGCGGCCGAGCAATTATCGTTTGAGCAATATCAAAGTGGCTTAGTAACTTATACCACGGTACTTGATGCACAAGGGCGCTCGTTCGATGCGCAAAGTTCATTAATACAAATTAAAAACCAATTAATCGCAAATAGAATTAACCTACATGTTGCCCTCGGTGGTGATTTTGAAAAACCGTCAAGCGACTTAAAGAGCAATAACGATGAACACTAAAACAGCTAAAATTATTATTCCAGCCGCGGTTGTTGTTACCGCTCTTTTAATTGTATTTTTTATTAAGAGTAATCCGCCAGAGGCGAGACGCTTTAGTTCAGCACCAAAAGCAGCAATTAGTGTATCTGTACTTGAGCTTGTGCCTCAAAGTTATCAAGTAATGATAGACAGCTACGGTACAGTAAAACCTCGAACACAAAGCTTACTTGTTGCTCAAGCATCTGGGCAAATAATTGAAGTGAGTGATGAGTTTAGAGAAGGTGGCTTTTTTGAAAAAGGCGACGTGTTATTAAAGCTAGATGATAGAGATCATCAGGCAGAGGTTAAATCTGCTCAAGCTAATTTACTCACAGCAGAGCAAAGCTTATTAGAAGAAAAGGCTCGCGGGCAACAAGCACTGACTGATTGGAAGCGCCTTGGTGGTTCAAGCCAAGCCAGCAGCTTGGTATTACGTGAGCCGCAATTAGCAGCTGCGCAAGCACAAGTGCTATCGGCTCAAGCTGCTCTTGAAAAAGCAGAGCTTGATTTAGAGCGTACAAAGGTTACCGCACCTTATGCTGGGCGCATACTGAGTCGTAGTGTCGATTTAGGTCAAGTAGTGAGTAACAATACCCAACTTGCCACTATTTACGCTATTGATAGTGTTGAAATTCGCTTACCAATAAAAAATAAAGACCTTTCGTTTGTAAACCTGCCAGAGCAATACCGTGATGGTGCTAAAAACCAAGCGGGTTCGTTAGTTAAATTTAGTTCTGATTTAGTGGGTGAGCAAACATGGCAAGGCCAACTTGCACGCACTGAAGGCGCTATTGACGAAAACGCGCAGCAACTTTACGTGGTAGCAAAAATAGACGACCCATATAAATCAACCGCCAGTAATCAGTATCCAATTAAAATAGGGCAATACATTAAGGCGCAAATAGCGGGTAAAACAGTGCAAAATGCGTTGATCATTCCTAACAGCACAATTTATCAAGGTACTTATGTTTATGTGGTTGAAGGTGATGTATTAAAGCGTAAAAACGTTACTTTTGCATGGCAAAACGCCAATCAAGCAATGATCAAAACCGGTTTAAAAGCGAACGATAAATTAGTTGTCACGCCGCTAGGTCAAGTAAGCTCAGGCACTAAAGTGAGTATTTTAGGTGCACAGCCAAAAGAAAAAGTACCTAAAAATAAGCGCCCGACTCGTGAGCAGCTAGAGCAAAAAGCAAAAGAGCTTGGTATTAGTGTTGAAGAGTTAATAAAAAATCGTCGCGCGGCCAAGCAAGGAGATAAAGCATGATTGCTTGGTTTACCAAAAACCATGTTGCTGCCAACTTATTGTTAGTAACTTTGTTGTTGTCGGGACTATTTAGTTTATCGAGTAAAATACCACTTGAAGTATTTCCGTCCTTTGAAACCGATATGATAAGCGTAGGTGTTAGCTTGCGTGGTGCAACCCCTGAAGATGTAGAGCAGGGCGTAACTATTCGTATTGAAGAAGCGGTGCAAGACTTAGAGGGAATTAAACAAATATTTAGCCGCTCGTCAGAGGGCTCAGGCTCTGTAACTATTGAGGTTGAAAGCGGTTACGATCCTCGTGAGTTATTAGCTGATATTAAAAGTCGAGTCGATGCGATTAATACATTTCCTGGCGATGCAGAAAAACCGATTGTTGCGCTGGCTGAGCGCAAAAGAGAAGTAATAGCTGTTACTGTATCAAGCGATTATGGCGAAAAAGAAACGCGTGAATATGCCGAAAAAGTGCGAGATCAAATACTGCGTTTGCCTAACGTAACGCAGGTAGAGCTAAGTGGTGTACGAGACTACGAGTTAGCCATTGAAGTTGGCCAAGATACACTTCGCCAATATAGCCTAAGCCTTGCGCAAATATCGAGTGCTATTGCTAATTCAAGTTCTGATATTTCTGCCGGTAACTTAAAAACAGAAGGTGGCGATGTACTAATTAGCTCAAAAGGGCAGGCTTATCGTAAAGATGAATTTGCCAGCATAGTAGTAAAAAACCAAGCCGACGGAACGATTATCCGCTTAGGTGATATTGCTACAATTAAAGACGATTTTGAAGAAACGCCAGTACGCACCCGTTTTAATGGTAAGCAAGCGGCGTTTATAGACGTTTACCGAATTGGCCCGCAAAGCGCGATAACCGTGGCAGACGATGTTAAAAACTACATTGAAGAACAGCAAGCCACGCTACCACAAGGTTTTAAACTAAGTTATTGGGACGACGATTCAGAGCTAGTTAAAAGCCGTATCGCCACCTTAACCAGTAATGCTTTACAGGGTGGTATTTTAGTACTGGCACTACTCACGCTATTTTTACGCCCAGCAATTGCATTTTGGGTGTTTATTGGTATTCCTGTATCGTTTATGGGCGCATTTATCGCGATGCCAATTTTTGGTGTAACGTTAAATATAATGAGCTTATTCGGCTTTATTTTAGTACTTGGTATTGTAGTAGATGACGCCATAGTAACCGGCGAAAACGTGTATACCCATTTAAAAACGGCAAAATCCGGTGAGCAGGCTGCTATATTGGGTACTCAAGAAGTTGCGACTCCGGTTACCTTTGGTGTACTGACTACCGTTGCTGCCTTTTTACCTTTAGCATTTATTGAAGGGGCGCGCGGCGCCTTATTTGCACAAATTCCGGTAGTGGTTATTCCAGTTTTATTGTTTTCGCTAATTGAATCTAAATTTGTATTACCAGCACATTTAAAATACATAAAACTACGCCACCAAAAAGGTGAACCATCTAAGCTTGAAGCGATTCAACAACGCTTTGCTGATGGCTTTGAAAGTGCAATTTTAAAATATTACCAACCTATATTAAACACTGCTTTACGCCATAAACTAGCAACGGTTAGTTTATTTGTGGGGGTATTTTTTATTATTTTAACCATGATCACCAGTGGTTGGACTAAGTTTATCTTTTTCCCACGAATTCCTAGCGAAACTGTACGAGTCAATCTAACACTGCCAACAGGTACACCGTTTGAAGTAACCAATAAATACGTGATTGATATGTCTGAAAAAGCGCAGCAATTACAAGACAAATATCGCGATCCTAATACAGGCGAAAGCGTTATTTTAAATATATTAGCCACTACTGGCGGACGCGGTGGCGCGTCTAACTCCGGAGCGGTACGCTTTGAGATTACACCTGCTGAGCAGCGTGAGTCAGATATAGGTTCGCGAGAGCTTGCTAGTGAATGGCGCGATTTAATTGGTGTTATTCCTGGCGCTGAAAGCCTAACATTTAGAGCTGAAATTGGCCGAAGTTCAGACCCAATAGACGTTCAACTAAGTGGTACTTCACTAACAATATTGCAAGATGTAGCTGATAATATTAAAAATCGTTTAGCAACGTACCCAACGGTGTTTGATATTGCTGACAGTATGTCTGACGGTAAAGAAGAGTTGCGTATAGAGCTTACGCAACAAGGTTTGGCGCTTGGTTTAAACCGTGTAAATGTGGCAGGACAAGTGCGTAATTCGTTTTTTGGCTCGCAGGTTCAGCGTATTCAACGCGGACGAGACGACGTGCGTGTAATGGTTCGTTTACCTATTGATGAGCGCCGCTCTGTAGCTGATTTACAAAACATACTAATAAGCACTCCCGATGGCGGTTCTGTGCCATTGTCGCACGTGGCAACACTTACGGCAGGACAAAGCCCATCAACCATAAACCGTATTGATCGTTATCGCACACTAAACGTGACGGCTGATATTGAAAAAAACAACACCAACATGACGGTGCTTCAAGCCGACCTAGCACAATATTTAGACGAGTTAATGCAGCAATACCCAGGTGTTGATTACAAACTCGAAGGTGAAGCCAAAGAGCAAAGAGAGTCGTTTGGCTCATTGGTTTGGGCGTTAGTGTTTGTGTTTTTTATAATTTATGCGTTATTGGCCATTCCGTTTAAGTCATACATGCAACCAATTATTGTTATGAGTGTTATTCCATTTGGCATGATTGGCGCAGTAGTAGGGCACTGGATAATGGGTATGGATTTAACCATTATGAGCCTACTAGGTATGCTTGCGTTAATAGGGGTTGTAGTGAACGATTCTCTTGTATTAGTCGATTTCATTAATAAAAAACGCAGCGAAGGTGGCGATTTAATAGAGGCAGTTAAACTTGCTGGCGCATCGCGCTTTCGCCCGGTTATGCTCACCAGTTTAACCACTTTTATAGGTTTAATGCCGCTGCTGTTTGAAAAGGCGACTCAGGCGCAGTTTTTAATACCTATGGCAGTAAGCTTAGGATTTGGGATTATATTTGCGACCTTTATAACTTTATTACTTGTTCCCGTTAACTATATGCTGATGGAGCGCTTTCAAGGTTGGTTTAAGTAGTGTTAGGCATTAAAAAGACAAAGGGATAGGTGTTAGAAATAAGTTTAATATCGGGCTGTGGAAACGCAGTTCGATATATTTAAAGACGAAAGATAGGGAATATTTAGTGATAAAGAAATGCTTGAGAACCTAAGCTATAAAGGAAAGTGTTCCCCGAGAATGCGGTGCCCGGTGTCAGTCCTGAAACCTTGAGGTTTCAGGGCGGAAATCTGCGGTTTACCGTAGGCTTCTCGGTACATGCCGAGCTTGCACAATAGTAAACGAACAAAAATCCTAGTATAAAATTTATCGGCTCAGGGACTTAACCAAGCTCCTGCACCCCAGGGAACAAATTTAGTATATAAGACATATTCCAATCCTTAAACCCCAATCGTAAAAAATTAAACTGTTCGCTCAGTTTTCCTTCAAATTTAATCTTGTATTTACTTTTAAGATTGCTTTTTGAACTCAATTTGCTTTTCAATCGCTTGCTTTTGACCTCAGTCATAGAATTCATTGGAGTTGCTTTTTATCGAGTGGTAGCATTGCTTTAATTAGCAAAGCGAAGACGTCATTATGAATAACTTACCAGATTACGAAAAAGCCCAACTTCTTTTAGAGAAAAATGAAATATTTGTATCACCCGCAGAAGCGCATGGCGTTATTAGCGGCTTACTTGCTTGTGGGCTAAGCATTGACGATAAAGAATATTTAGGCTTACTGAGCGATGTCTTTAATGATGGCGAGTCGTTTAGCAACGATTTAAAACAGTTTTTTGGCCAAATTTATCAACAAGTAGTTGAAAGTTTTAATAACGAAGAGTTTCAATTTGACTTGTTTTTACCTAGTGATGACGAAACACTCATCGATCAGGCTAACGGGCTCGTATCATGGGTAGCTGGGTTTATGTTGGGTTTTGGCTTAAAGCAAAAAGATTATGGCAAGCTGTCGGCAGATGTAAAAGAAGTGATCAGCGACTTTAGTGAGATTACACGCCTAGATACAACCTTTGAGGAAACCGAAGAAGATAGCCAAGCACTGCATGAAGTGATTGAGTACGTACGCGTATCGGCGTTACTGTGTTTTGCTGAACTTGGCAAAGAGCAAAACCCACAAAGCAACAAAAAAACACTGCATTAATTTAGTAATACAACAAAAGTAATGGGTTAGTTATTAATGGTTGAAATACAAAAGTCAGAGTTTAAAGCGCGCCGCGAGCGTTTATTGGCGGCAATGGATAATAACAGTATTGCTATAATTCCCGCTGCAACGGAGCTCACGCGTAGCCGTGATACTCATTATCCGTTTCGACAAGACAGTGACTTTTTTTACTTAACTGGTTTTAACGAACCCGATGCCGTGTTGGTGCTTTGCAAAAACAGTGATACACCCTCACTATTATTTTGTTTAGATAAAGACAAACTTGCAGAGGTATGGCACGGCAGACGCATTGGTTTTGAAAAAGCACAAAGCGAATACTTATTCGACAAAACTTATGCACTTAGTGAGCTAAATGAACAATTATTGAATTTGGTGAACGGCCAACAGATTTTATTTTATGCACAAGGGAAGTATCCTGCCTTTGATGGCAAAGTATTTTCAATGCTTAACACTTTGCGCAGTGCCCCTAAAAAAGGGGATACAGCACCGAGTACAATTAAAGATATTCGCCCTTTATTGCATGAAATGCGCTTATTTAAATCGCCAGGCGAAATTAACATTATGCGTGAGGGCTGTGAAATAAGCGCTCGAGCACACATGCGAGCCATGCGTTTTTCCCACGTTGGCGCAACCGAGTTTCAACTAGAGGCAGAGCTTCATCATCACTATGCAATGAACGGTGCGCCACATCCTGCTTATGGCACTATTGTCGGCAGTGGCGATAACGCCAATATTTTGCACTACACCCAAAATAGCGACGTATTAAACAATGGCGACTTAGTACTGATTGATTCAGGCTGTGAGCTACAAGGCTACGCCGCCGATATAACACGTACCTTCCCCGTTAACGGTAAATTTAGCACTGAGCAAGCTGCGCTTTATAATATTGTACTTAAAGCGCAAGAAATCGCATTTAGCGAAATAAAACCCGGTGGCCTTTTATCTCAGGCAAATAAACTCGCTATGCAAGTACTAACCCAAGGGTTACTTGATTTAGGTATTTTAACCGGCGATTTTGATGAATTAATGGCACAAGGTGCCTGTAAAGAATACTACATGCATGGTCTTGGTCACTGGTTAGGACTTGATGTTCATGATGTGGGCGATTACAAGGTTAATAACCAAGAGCGTGTCTTAGAGCCGGGTATGGTGCTAACCATTGAGCCTGGGCTGTATATTAGTAAAGACTCAAATGCGCCTCAAAAATACCAAGGTATAGGTATTCGTATTGAAGATAACTTATTAGTAACTGATTCAGGTCACGACAACTTAACCATTAGTGTGCCTAAAACAATTAGTGAAATAGAAGCGCTAATGCAAAGCGCTAAAAACGCATAAGCTTGGAGATAAAAGTGGCTAAGCAGTTTGATGTTGTAGTAATTGGTGGTGGTTTAGTTGGCGCAAGTTGTGCACTGAGTATAAGTAAAAAAAATCCCAGCTTAAATATTGCTGTAATTGAAGCAAATCAAGTAACCACTGATTATCATCCAAGCTTTGATGACAGAAGTATCGCACTTGCCCAGCAGTCGGTAGAGTATTTACAAAGCCTCAATTTATTTGAAATGAACGCTCCCTATGCTGCGGCCATAAAAAAAGTGAGTGTGTCAGACAAAGGGCACTTTGGTAAAACCCATATACAGTGTGATGAGTTTGCAAAACCCTCATTAGGTTATGTGGTAGAGGTAAACCCATTTGGCAGAGCGCTGCATCAGCGTTTAATGCAATCAAACATATCGCTTTTTTGCCCAGATAGCGTAACAGCGATAAAACAAAACGCCGATAGTAATGAACTTACATTACAAAGTAGCGAAAAACTCAGTGCTAAGCTGTTGGTGATTGCCGACGGTGCACAGTCGCCAACTCGTAATTTATTAGGGCTCGGCTTCAATACTCAGCCTTATAAACAAGGTGCGATTATTGCCAATATAGAAGTCGCTGGTGGACACCATCATCAGGCGTTTGAGCGGTTTACCCAAAATGGCCCAATGGCTTTATTACCCATGAGTAATAACCGCTATTCGTTAGTATGGTGTATGCGCCAAGAACATATTGAGCAGTATATGTCGCTAAGTGAACCAGACTTTATAAGTGCGCTGCAAACTGCCTTTGGTTATCGTGCAGGACAGTTTATAAAAGTCGGTATGCGCGCTAGCTACCCTCTAGTTTATGGGCAAATAGAATCGTTAACGACGCACCGCACAGTGGTGATAGGCAACGCGGCACACGCAATTCATCCTATTGCAGGACAAGGCTTTAATTTAGGGTTGCGAGATGTACAAGTGCTGAGTAACTTAATGGCAAACAGTGAACATGATTTAGGTAGCTATGCTTTTACTCGTCAATATTCAATCAAGCGCCGTGATGATATAAAAACCGTAATGACATTGACCGATGCCTTGGTTCGACTTTTTTCAAATTCATCACGGGTGTTAGCGCTTGGTCGAAGTATTGGGCTATTTTCAATGGATTTATTCCCTGCATTAAAAGCCCCATTAGCAAAACAATTAATGGGTCAAGTTAAACAAGGTACACGTTTATGAAACAAGTACAGGTTTGTATAGTGGGTGGTGGCTGCGTTGGGTTAACGCTGGCGCTCGGGCTTGCTAAAGCGAATATTAGCGTGGCTGTGTTAGATGCTGCGCCAACTCAAGCTTCACCTAGCGATGATTATGGCTTACGAGTTAGTGCACTAAGTATTGCCAGCCAGACCTTACTGGAGCAATTAAATGTATGGCCACACATAATAGCTGAGCGTGCTTGTGCTTATACGCACATGGATGTACGCGATGCCGACAGCTTTGGAAAAATAACCTTTAATAACGAGCAACTTGAGCTTGAGCATTTAGGGCACATTGTTGAAAACGATATTATTCGCTTTGCGCTAATAAAAGAGCTTGAGCAACAAAGTAATGCCACAGTGATGTTTGATACTGAGTATCAGCAAATACATCAAAGTGAGTCTGATGTATTTATTAATTTAAAAACTGGCGAACCTATTATTGCTAAGTTGCTGGTGGCGGCGGATGGGGCAAATTCAGCGATTCGTAAACAGTTTAATATGGCGCTGAGCTTTAAAGATTACGATCATCATGCGTTAGTAGCGACAGTTAAAACCAAAGAGTCACATGCAAATACCGCACGCCAAGTATTTTTACCAACAGGGCCACTAGCGTTTTTACCACTAAGCGATGAGCATACTCATTCAATTGTGTGGTCAACCAGCCCCAATCATTGCGATGAATTGTTAGCAATGGACGACACCGCCTTTAATAAAGCAGTTATGGCTGCCATAGATGGCCAATGTGGTTTATGTGAAGTGCAAAGTAAGCGCGTCGCGTTCCCACTTAAAATGCGTTACGCCCAACGATGGGTTAATGACAAGGTGGTGTTAATGGGCGATGCAGCGCATACCATTCATCCATTAGCAGGGCTCGGTATGAACCTGGGCCTAAAAGATGCCGCTTATTTAATTGAGCTACTAAGTCAAGACGCCAAAGAATTTGCCAGTACGCGCACACTGCGTGATTACGAGCGCACCCGTAAGCTCGACGCACAAAAACATATCGCCATGATGCAAGGGCTAAAAGAGCTATTTGAAGGTGCAAACCCAGTTAAAAAGCTGATTCGCGGAGTCGGGCTATCGCTGGTTGATAATCTTGGGCCTATAAAGCACCTGTTCGCCAAAGAAGCGATAGGGAAGTGATAAATACAAGCGGTCAGTTTTTAGCTGTCAGCTTTCAGTAAAATAAAAACCGATGTTTAGTTTAAGCATCGGTTTTTTTATAGGCTAATGCTTTCTTTAGTGTATGCGTACAGCTTGCTGACGCGACAAGTGAAGCTCGTAATGCTTTAAATTAATGAGCTACAAATTTTCTTGTGCTTCATTCACCATATCTTTGAGCGCATCGATTAACAATGGGTCACGCGAGTTCTGTTTAGCAAGTTCTAGTGCGTGTGTCATGCTGGTAACGGCTTCTTTAAACTGTTTGTCAGCCGTGTAACCTTGCGATAATCGCATGTGGGAGTATGCAGCATTAGGATAATCGCTAGTAAAGCGTTTAAGTGTGGAAATAGCTTTTTTAGTGTTACCAAACTTTTGCTGACTATGCGCAAATTCTACGTACACATCTTGTGGAATTTTAAGCTCAAATCCGTACTTATCACTAAGTGCTTGGTAATAACCGGTAATCAATGATACATCCGCAAATTTTCCGTGCTCGTCAGTCACTTTAAATATTAGGTCGCTAAATAAGTGAATTAAGCTATCGCTAAGTGCTGGCAGTATGGTGCCCATATGAGTAAAAGTAGGGTAATGCTTATATTCCCATTTTAGCTGTGTGGGCATTTGTTGTTCTAAATTTACTAACGTATTTAATGCACCTGTATAAAAACGTGCGCCTTCACTCGCTACACTAATAAATAACTCTTGAGCACCTTTAGGGTTTTTAGTGTATTTAATAATATTATTCTTTAACTCTTCATCACTCCACCAACTATTTGGGCTTATAGCTATGTAGTTGTTAAATAATTCTGGCTGATTAACTAAAGTATAAAGCACTAATGTACCAGCATTAGAGTGACCAATTAAGGTGCTGTAGCCGTTAGTGGAGTAATTGCTATTTATATAGGGCATGAGCTCATCAGACACAAACTTTAAAAAATTGTCAGTTTGCCCAGCGTCAGGCCATTTATTTTTAACAAAGGTTTGAAACTCCGTTTTAGGTTCGCCTTGTACTTTGGGTAAGTAATCACGAACACGGTTAGTTGTATCAATAGCAACAAGCATGGCATTAGGCATCTGATCGTAATCAACAAGGGATTTGATTACGCCAGACGCCGTATGAAAGTGTTCAACACCATCAAGTAAATAAATAACATAAAGGGGCTGCTCGTCTTTTACGGTTTCAGGTATGAAAATTCTGACAGGCCTATCTTCATTAAGTATTTTTGATTGAAGAATGACTTTTTTACCTACGGTTATGTCGGTTGTAGCGGTGTTTGCATAGCTTAAAAAAGAGGTACTAAAAGTAAGTATTAATACAAGCGATAATAAAAGCTTCATAAATATCCTTATTTAATAATGTGTTGCTTGATAATTGCACGGCTTTAGGTTTGAGTAAATGTTTATATTTTAGAAGCAAATGTAGAGCTTAAATAATTTAAAGCTATGCTTTTCAAGCTCGGCGTCTACCCCGTAAATATTAAGCACTTATCTTTATTTTATTTGTTGATATAAAGGGAGTATCCAATAATGTCTTCCCGAAACCCGAAACCCGAAACCCGAAACCCGAAACCCGAAACCCGAAACCTTTAACACTTATCTATCAAAGCTTAAAAAACCTTGTTGCTTAATTATCCTACTAAGCGAACTCTGCGGTATAATATG
>NZ_PNDK01000058.1:0-18696 GCF_005887265.1 Pseudoalteromonas sp. S1608 | reverse complement strand
AAACTGCGCTAATCGCCGATACTTACTATTGTCTGCGAGTGACCTCGTTGACAACGGGGTGCATAATAGTGATTTGACCGGGTTAGGTCAAACGTTTTTTTAAGAAAACAAATCAATTGCTCATTTTTAGTTCATAATGGTCAAATATTACGATACAGGGATAAAATTTAAACTCTTTTTTATAATTCGGGGGGTTATAATTTAAAAGCAACTTGGCGCTCAACCGCTTTTCTGCGAAAATAGTCGCCATATTAAAAAATGAGTAAGGTGAAGGTCTTTTTCTTTATCGGCATTTTAACCCCTATATATGCATTCGTTTTTTAAATGTATCGGTATCAAGTTAATTAACCTAATTAAAGGTCACCCATGACGGCAAACATCATTGATGGTAAAGCAGTAGCAAAACAAGTACGTAGCGCAGTGGCTGAACGAGTTTCAGAACGTGTTGCACAAAACCTTAGAGCCCCAGGATTAGCTGTGGTGCTTGTTGGACAAGACCCAGCAAGCCAAGTTTACGTTGGTTCAAAGCGTAAAGCCTGTGAAGAAGTGGGTTTTATTTCTAAATCATTTGATTTACCCGCAGACACAACAGAGCAAGCGCTATTAGCATTAATTGATGAATTGAATGTTGATGGCGAAGTTGACGGTATTTTAGTACAACTTCCTTTACCTGCAGGCCTAGATGCAGAAAAAATTCTTGAGCGTATTACCCCGCATAAAGATGTTGATGGCTTTCATCCTTATAACATTGGTCGTTTGGCGCAGCGAATGCCGGCCCTTCGCCCATGTACGCCAAAGGGTATTATCACCTTATTAGATTCAACGGGTGTGCGTTACAAAGGCATGCACGCAGTGGTTGTGGGCGCCTCTAATATTGTGGGCCGCCCTATGTCACTTGAATTATTGTTAGCTGGCTGTACGACTACTGTTTGCCATAAGTTCACGCAAGATTTAGAAACCCATGTTCGCCGTGCTGACTTACTGGTTGTTGCTGTAGGCAAACCAGAGTTTATTCCTGGTGATTGGATAAAAGAAGGCGCAATTGTTATTGATGTGGGTATTAACCGTTTAGACAACGGTAAATTAGTGGGTGACGTTGAGTACGCCGTTGCAGAACAAAAAGCTGACTTTATTACTCCTGTACCAGGCGGTGTAGGCCCGATGACAGTTGCCAGCTTAATTGAAAATACATTAGAAGCGTGTGAGAAATATCACAGCTAATAAACAAAAATAAAGCAATGAAGAGCCCGCTTAATTGCGGGCTTTTTGTATCATCATTCTTCGTTTTATTAAGTCCAAGCCTTGTGGCAAAACCGAAAACACAATCATCAATAACATAATTGCATATTGCCAACTTGCATACTGCTCGTTAATTAATATTCCTGCACATAAAATACCGGCAATTGGGTTGGCTATAGTGCCAAAAGTAAATTCAACTACTGACATTCGCCCTAATAACCAAACATATAGGATGTAAGCCAAAGCAGTATTAGGGACCACCAGCCAAAATAACGCCAGCCATTGCGTGGTATTTATTGATGCAGTTAAAAATTGATACTGCTGAGGGGCAAAATAAAAAGCTTGAACCATAGCCGCAATTGCTAGCAAACTGCCACCAATGATTAGCTGCCACGTGAGTACCGTCCACCAGTGTACTTTAGCCGTTACTTTTTTTACCAGCGTACTGCCTATAACAATAGTTAATAGCGCCCCTATCAGCGCCAAAACCCCCAAAACATTAAGTGCTACATGTTGTGGATCAAATAAGCGCCATGCTAAAACCACCAAAGCAAGCGCACAAAAACCTTGCACCAGCGCTGGCTGTTGTCGCTTTACAAGCCATGCATATAATAATGCAACCACAGGGACGGATACCATTCCCACGCCTGCGATAGCTGCTGGTAGGTTAATTGCCATTACAAAAATAAAGCTAAAAAATAACGCAATATTAATTGTGCCGATCAGAAAAATGCCTGGCCATTGTTTAGCCGTTGGCCAAGAAGGTTTAAACAGCAACAACAATAAACCGGCAGGAAGTGCGCGTATGGCACCTAATAAGATTGGTGGCCACTCTGGGGTTGCGTACTTAGTCACTGCATAAGTCGTGCCCCATAAAAAAGCAGGGATCATGGCAAGTAAAATATTCATTAATTTTCCATTTTTAAATTGATGAATGCGAGTTTAAAACCTCAACTATGATTGAGGTCAACAGCGTCAATTTTATTAAAAACATAATCAATTTAATCCAATTGATATAACCAAAAAAGGGTTACCCTATGGTAACCCTTTTTTTGTGATCAGCGCGTTATGGCTAAATCTGCCAAGGTCGACAAACCCTATGCTTTACGCCACGTTGTTTTTCCCGCTGAATCTTCAAGTATTACACCCAGTGCATTTAAAGCATCGCGAGCTTCATCTGCTGCAGCCCAATTTTTACTGGCACGTGCGTCATTACGTTTGACTATCAGTGCCTCAATTTCAGCCACTTCATCGTCGTTTTGACCGCCTTGTAAAAATGCCTCTGGTGCTTGCTGAGCAATACCAAGTATTTCACCTAAGCTGCGTAGAACAAAGGCTAAATGTCCTGCTTTTTCGCTATCACTTTCTTTTACTCGGTTTAGCTCTTTAGCAACTTCAAATACAACCGGTAATGCTTCTGGCGAATTAAAGTCATCATTCATAGCTTTTCTAAACTTAGCTACATACTCATTACCCTCAAGCTCACATTCAACTGGCTCAACACCACGTAATGCCGTGTAAATACGCTCAAGTGATGAACGTGCTTGGTCTAAGTTTTCTTGCGAGTAATTAAGTTGACTGCGGTAATGGCCAGAAATTAAAAAGTAGCGAACCGACTCAGCATCGTATTGCTTTAATACTTCACGAACGGTAAAAAAGTTATCTAATGATTTAGACATCTTTTCTTTGTTCACTTGAACCATACCGGTGTGGATCCAAGTATTAACGTATTGGCCGTTGTTAGCACAGCATGATTGCGCAATTTCGTTTTCGTGGTGCGGAAACTGTAGGTCTGAACCACCACCATGAATATCAAAGTGCTCACCTAGGTGCTTTGAACTCATTGCTGAACATTCTATGTGCCAACCAGGGCGCCCCTCTCCCCAAGGTGATGACCACGATGGCTCCCCTGCTTTAGCTTTTTTCCATAAAACAAAATCAAGAGGATCGTCTTTATCTTGTGCTACTTCCACACGTGAGCCCGATTGCAGCATGGTTAAATCTTGCTGTGAAAGTGCCCCGTATTGCTCAAAGGTTGATACATCAAATAAAACGTCGCCATCGGCTGCAACATAAGCATGGCCTTTGGCAATCAAACGCTCAACCATAGCAATAATTTCATCCATGTGACCTGTAACCGTTGGCTCTACATCAGGACGTAGCATATTTAAACTGTCAAAGTCTTCATGCATGGCTTTAGTCATACGCACGGTTAAGTCGTTAATCGCCTCACCGTTTTCATTTGCGCGCTTGATAATTTTATCATCAACATCGGTAATATTACGTACGTACTTTAAGTCGTAACCTAAATGACGAAGATAGCGAACAATCACATCAAAACCCACAAATGTGCGTGCATGGCCAATGTGACAGTAATCATAAATGGTGATACCACACACATACATGTCGATTTTTCCATCGACCATAGGTTTAAATTGTTCTTTTTGGCGTGTCAGTGTGTTGTATATTTGTACCATTTAGTTGCTTTCCTTCACGATTAACAGAAAAGCTATGTTACCACTTGCTAAGCATGGGCTCTAGCGGTTTATAACAAACATAACATCTACTTTGTTAATCTGAGTCAACTACGATAAAATAGCACCAATATTTAAACCAGCTATAGGAAACCTCATGGTTGTTCTACACACAAACTTTGGTGATATCACCATTAAAATGCACGAAAGCGAAGCTCCAAATACAGTAAAAAACTTTTTAGAGTATGCAAACTCAGGTTTTTATAACGGCACTATTTTTCACCGTGTAATTGATGGTTTTATGGTTCAAGGCGGTGGTTTTGCATCGGGCATGGAACAAAAAGAAGTAAACGACCCAATTGAAAATGAAGCTAACAACGGCCTATCTAACAAAGTAGGTACTTTAGCAATGGCGCGTACGCCTGATCCACACTCAGCTACAGCGCAATTTTTCATTAACGTGAATAACAACGACTTTTTAAACCACAGCAGCGAAACGTCGCAAGGTTGGGGTTACTGTGTGTTTGCTGAAGTAGTAGAAGGCATGGACGTAGTAAATAAAATCAAAGGTGTTGCTACAGGTAGCAATGGTTTTCACCAAGATGTACCACTTGAAGATGTGGTAATTGAAAGTGTAACTGTAAGCTAAAACCCCCTTATTCTTCACAGAATACATAAAGCGGGTATTCACCCGCTTTTATTTAACTGGAATCACCATGACTCGCCAAACCTACTTTATTGCCGATTTACATTTGAGTGAAAATCGCCCTGATATTACAGCGGCATTTTTTAA
The DNA here is from genome assembly GCF_005887265.1 of Pseudoalteromonas sp. S1608. Lineage (GTDB taxonomy): Bacteria > Pseudomonadota > Gammaproteobacteria > Enterobacterales > Alteromonadaceae > Pseudoalteromonas > Pseudoalteromonas undina. The sequence goes on along the minus strand of NZ_PNDK01000058.1, from coordinate 14,190 downwards.
GTTTTTACACTCCCATATTGTTCCTCAAAAAGTAGACGCCCTATATATTTTAGGTGATTTTTTTGAAGTGTGGGTTGGTGACGATTATGTTAGCGAACTATCAGCAGCAGTTGCCAAACAATTAAAAGCAGTTAGTAACTCGGGTATCCCCATTTATTTTGTACACGGTAATCGCGATTTTATCATGCGCACAAAATATGCAGATATGGCAGGAATGACTCTACTCGATGAACAAACAGTGATCGACCTTTACGGCACTCCCACTGTAATTTTACATGGTGATGAAATGTGTACTCAGGATATTGAGTATCAAAAGTTTCGTCAAAAAAGTCGTGGTTGGTGGTGGCCCAAATTAATGCTTGCTATGCCATTATGGTATCGAAAGAAAATAGCCCGTGATGCACGTGAAAAAAGTAAACTTAGTCAAGCAGACAAACCTATAGAAATACTTGATGTAGTGCAAAGCGCTGTATTAGAGACCTTTGCTAAGCATAACGTGGCTAATATGATCCACGGCCATACTCACCGCCCTAATGTACATACCTATGAAGTTAATAACCAAACCCTAACTCGCACTGTGTTAGGCGATTGGTATACTCAAGGTTCATATTTAGTGGTTACCCCCGAGTCACAACAATTAATTTCAACGCCTTTATAATGTTCCTAACAATTAATTGTAATGAGTTTTGGTGGCAAGCTCTGGCAGTAAAATAACAAATTGTGTTTTGTAGTCTTCATTACCGCCTAGATCAGATTGCAACGAAATCTCTCCTTTTAAAACTTGAGTTACCCATTGATAAACCATATATAAACCTAAACCCGTGTTACCTTTACCTCTAGCTGTAGTATAAAAGGGTTCAAATATATCTGCCTTTATCTCAGCGTTAATACCTTTACCATTATCTGACACGCTCAGCCTCACCCTATTATTAGTCGCTTGTTCAACTTTTATTTCAATTACGCCCTCCTGCTTTTCATCAAAAGCGTGATTTAGCGCATTGATCACTAAGTTTTCAACAACCTGAGAAATGATACCCGGCAAACTAACCACTTGTTTATTAAGTGAAAAAATAGTTTTCACTTTTATCGGCGAGCTTTTTAACCTAGAGTTTAATGTCAATAATAACTCTTGAATGATTTTTTCAATATCACATGCAATAAACTCATCATTATGGCGGTCAATCGCCATTTTTTTAAAGCTTTTCACCAACAGCGCTGTTTTATTTAAGTTAACTTTTGCCAGTGCTAAGTTCTCTCCAATGCGTGTAGTTGTGTCTTCTAGGGTTGATTTAGTTAGCCCTTGCTTCATGGCTTCATTTAATTTATTCAATGCCATATCGGCATTAGAAACCGAAATAACGGCTCCTCCAATCGGGGTATTCATCTCATGGGCAACACCAGCAACTAACAACCCGAGTGAAGATAATTTTTGCGCTTCAATTAATCCCTCTTGTAATTTTTGTTGTTGTTTAATCGTTTCGTCAAGCTCTCGATTGACAATGCCCAGCTCTACTTTTTCTATATGCAACTTATGCGACAGAGTTAATAACTGGTTTTGAAACCTATACTCACGATAAATAAAGCCAAAACTTACTAAGCAGAGTACGCTGCTGCATAAAAGAGCTAGCTTTAATGCGACTTTTTGCGCGCTTAATAGAAGTTCATCGGGGCTACTGATAAGAATAATTAACTCTTTATCGGTGTTACTGATCTTTTCTGTGTTTTCACGTAGCGAAAAAATAGAAAAACGTCGATATGTATAAAGGCTATTATTAAAAAAATGCGAACCATACTCGACTTTGCCATCAATAATTTGCTGCCAAAGCCGTGGTTCTTGAATGGCAAGCGTTTGCTCATTCTTACCATACATAAACCCCCACTCTAAGCGAGAATCTTTATTTAACAACCAAAAACCATCATGATTCAAAATGCTGATATGAGTACTTTCTTGGCTATAGCTTTTGATCTGATTAAATAGATAATCTAAGTTAAAATTGATCACCAATAGGCCATCTAAAAAGTAATTTTCTTCGCTTGTACGGTAGGTTACACGGATTGTTGGTTGGTGTGGTTTTATAATTTTGTTGCGTTCTATGTTTAAATCTATTTCTGTAGCAAAAATATCAGGCGCACTAATTTGCATCCCTTTTTGAAAGTAGTAACGGTTTTGCTTATTTTGCAACCCATCGGGCGCTACAATTTTGCCTGCACCATTCACTACATTAATACGGTATTGCTCCTGACCTTGAGTATCAAGCCAGCGGATTTGCGAGATATTATTAGAGATAGCGGCGAAATTTAAAAAATAGTTATTTACCTCATCTCTGATTTGTTCTTGTTGAAAGGGTTTGCCTTGTTTATCACTTTTTAATACGGGTCCCTGTGCCAGTATAAGCGTGAGCTTTTTAATACTGCTGAGCTCTCTGGAAAAATCACTACTTATAAGTACTAACTTTTCATCTTGTTTGGTTTTTATGGTGTTTATTTTTTCTTGATATACTTGTTCATAAATAAGCCAGCCAACAAATAAAGTAATAAATAAACTAAACAAAGACTTTATCAGCACACTTTTTTTTGAGCCGACCGGCAAGCTGTTAAGGCTATTCATTCGCACTCACTTCAAACTGTTTTAGCCACACTATTAAATCTTTAAAAAATAATGGCTTAGCAAAGTAATAACCTTGAGCCGTTTCACACCCCTGCTGTTGTAACCACTGGGCCTCAAATTCATTCTCAACGCCTTCAGCAATCACCGAAAAGTCAAATTGCTTTGCCAAAGACAATATCATCTTAATCATGTATTGATTATTGTCATTAAACTCAAGGTCACTAACAAAGTAGCGATCTATTTTTATCGACGTAGACGGTATTTCATAAATGTGAGCCAAAGACGAATACCCTGTACCAAAGTCATCAATACTGACTTTCATACCCAAAGCAATGAACCGCTCAAGCGCTTCTTTAATTAAACTATAGTTGCTTATAGCTTGTGTCTCTGTCACCTCTAGCTCAAGCATAGAAGGCAAAATACTGTATTCTTCAATTTTAGTTTTTATTTGTTCAAAGTAGCTTGGTTCAACTAAATCATAAGAGGATGCATTAAATGCAACGGGTAAGTTGCAGCCTTGCTCTTTAAGTTGATTAATAGTCTCTAGTATTTTCTCAAAAATTACATTGTCTAGTTCATTAATTAATCCGGCTGTTTCTGCTAATTCTATAAATTCGTCGGGGGGAACAAAACTACCATCGGCTCTTTGCCACCTAGCGAGTGCTTCGAAACCAGCTGGTTTCAAGGTTGATAAGCTGATTTTGGGTTGTAATGCCACCTCTAAACTTTTATTACCTATAGCCGTTCTAAGCTCAGCCATCAACTCATAGCGACGAGTAATCTGATCTGTTTTTTCCTCAGTATGCTGAATATACTTTGCTTGGTTTGCCCCCGTATAGTTAAGACTAGACTCTGCTAAGCTAATCACTTTTTCAGGTGTTAAGTTTAAAGCAGCGCTTAACTTCAACTCCAATATACGCACATCAATATATTGCTTCACCTGTTCAATTTCGAACTTTTGCTTATTTTGAAAGTAACTAATTGCATCTGAGATATCAAAGTCAACGCTGACTAGCATGCCAAATGTTTTATTACTAATTAATGCTATGCGCGGTTCATACTTAGCAAAAGAATCAACTATACTTTGATGAACTAGCTTCATTAATTTATTACAAAAGTCATTCCCGAAAGTAAACGCTTTTTCATCAAACTGATAAATATCAAAAATGACTAATCGCGTTTTTAGCCGCTCATGGGCATTCATATTCTTTATTTCACGGGTTAGCCAGTTACGGTTTTGCAAGTTAAGTGATACGTCGGTGTAAGCAAGTTCAGTTAAGCGATTCAACAACGAAATATTAGCAAATCCCGTGCTAACATTTTCACTAAATACTTTAAGTAAATATTCATTTTGCTCATTGATAGGGTTATCAGATTTTACAATCGTTATGTAGTCAGTATCCTGACCTTGCAAAGTATGCGTTTCGAAAAAAAACACACTGTGATTTTTTGAGAATATATGACGACGCTCTCTGGTCGCTTGTTTAAAATCTTGCAGCATTTCTGCAGGCAGGTTAGGTTCCACAGGTTGCCCTTTAGTGCCACTAAAGCAACCATGTGTAGAAAGTATTAAACTTTCAGAGCCAGGGTTTACATTACTCGAGCAGAAAATACCGCCGCCTTCGGTTATTTTTAAAATATTACTAATTTCTTTAAGCACAGCATAAGAAAAAGAGGCCATGTCATGCTTACCGTTAATACTTCTAGACGCGTCTAGTACCAACTGTAAACCTTGTTTGGCTGACTTGATTTGTGAAATATATTCCCAAGTGCGCATGTTACTATTAACAATTGATTGCAGCTTCTCGGCAGAAATATCTGATTTATTCCAGTATTCATCGATATCAAGTACTTTCATGATATCGCTCTCTGGTGCAAAACCTGGTTGGCCTGTTAACAGCACAATACGCATTTCTGCGTTACCAATAACCTCTCGAATAGTATTTACTAAACGCAGACCTGAGTCATCCTCCTCCATTACTACATCTATAAATATGAGTGCGATGTCTGGGTGCATACTCAGCGCAAGAGCAGCCTCAGGCACAGAATTTGCTGTTAAAAGCTCGTATTTATAACCATCCTTGGCTTTTAATTCTTTTAAGCTATTAACTAACGCGTTCTGATAATCAAGGTCATCCTCAACGGTTAGTATTTTCCATGCTTTCAGCTCTGTATCTGCCTGTTCTTCTTCAGCTGCAAATACAAACAATCCCTCTTTATCTTGCATATCTTCTCACCCAATAATAAATAAGGTATGACCTTGTTATTAAAATGAATTACAAAGCAATAAGTTAAATAATTTAAATAATTTAAATAGTTATTCTAATATTAGGTGAGGGTATTGGATGTGTCTAATTTAAAAAGAATTTAATTAAAATTAGCTGCTACAACAGTTAGCTGTTTAACTGGTAGCAGCTTTATGTGTAAATTATGCGGGTTGTTGGCAAGCAGTAATAGGTACGCCGCTATGAAATTTGAAGTCTTCATCGTCTGATGTAATTAGATGCGCTTCTATTTCAGCAAATTCTTTTACCCGCTCGGTAATATCAAAATCAGCAATTTCTTGAGCAAGGGTTAAGTAATCTTGATAATGGCGAGCCTCTGAGCGAAGCAGTGAAATATAAAAGTCCCCTAAGCGTTTATCAACATGCGGGGCAAGCGCAGCAAAACGTTCACATGAGCGCGCTTCTATGTACGCACCTACTATAAGTTTATCAACTAAGGCGTTGGGTTCAAACGTTTTAACATTACGCAGCATACCCTTAGCGTAACGACATGGGGTTATACTTTTATATTCAACACCGTATTCATCCATAATTTCTAGCACCTGATAAAAGTGATGCAACTCTTCTTTTATTAGCATGACCATTTTATCAATTAAGTCTTGTCCATAAGGTGAGTTAGATTTAGGAATAATAGACTTTGTCAGTTTATTTTTAGCCGCTAAATCACGCCAGTTCCCCTCACGTTTATAAATAAGCGTTTCAAACGGTTTTAGCCACTCAAGCAGTGCATCACTGCTGTCTTTATCTACCGCATACTTACGGATTAAAAACATCGCACTTTGTGCCGCTTTTAGCTCACAAATTAAATGATCAATTAATATGATGGGTAAATTTTCTTTTTTGGTTGCCTGTTCAACCCACTCATCGGGAGTACTGCATAATAAAAAGTTGTTAATTGGCTCTAAAAGCTGGCTATGTGGCACGCTGACTACTCATTGCTAAAAATTGCGATTACGTATTTTAACACGAAATAATGCCCTGAATAAAATAAACACACGCCCTTATTACAAGCATGTGGATAACTTGACTTTGCTTAGTTACTGAACCATAACTAAATGGACTGTATAAAAAACAAACCAACTATAACCAAACAGTAATATATCCTTTTATGGAGAGCACGCAATGATACTAAATCACCTATGGGGCTTATACGCCCATCCACTCGAAGAGTGGCAAACAATTGATAACCGTCACGAAAGCTTAACCTACAGCTTATCGCACATTTTGCTAATCGCTTTATTTCCCTCAGCAATGGGATACTACTCATCGGTTTACCTAGGCTGGAGTATAGGCACAGGTAACCCAGTTTTTTTAACCCATGAAAGCGCACTGATGATTGGTGCGGCTATGTATGTTGCTTTAATTGGCGGTGTATTTGCACTGGCCTACTTAGCGCATTGGATGGCGGTTACTTTTGGTGCTAAACCAACCTTTACCCAAACTATCGAGCTGGCAGCGTATACCGCAACACCGGTGTTTATGTCGGCATTGGCTGCCTTTTGGCCTGAGTTGTGGTTTGTGGTGTGTGTTGGTTTAGTGGCACTCGCTTACTCTGTTTATTTACTGTATACCGGCGTCCCTATTTTAATGCACATTCCGCAGGAGCGCGGCTTTATTTATGCAAGCTCTGTTGTCACCTGTGGATTAATTCTACTTGTTATTATTTTAGCGCTTACCGCCATGCTATGGACCAACGGTATTATCAGCCCTATGTTTACCTAAAAATTGAAAAACAAAAAAGGAGCGATTAAGCTCCTTTTTTTGTAACGCCGATAATGCTATCAGGCAGTATTATCACGGTTAATCAGATTCGTTTTCATCTTGGTTATGGATTTCTAAACCAGACGACATCGCGTTTTCGCGAGTGCTTTTAGCAGAATCGTTACGTAGCTTATCAATACGATTTAGATAGTCTTGATCAACATCGCCAGTAATGTATTGTCCATCAAACACTGACGTTTCAAACTTAGTGATTTCAGGGTTTTCTTGGCTAACTGCGGCAATCAAATCACTTAATGATTGAAAGATTAAACCATCAGAACTAATGCTTTGGTTAATATCTTCTACTTCACGACCATGTGCAATTAGTTCAGCCGCCGATGGCATATCTATGCCGTATACATTTGGAAAGCGTATTTCCGGTGCAGCTGACGCAAAGTAAACGTTTTTAGCACCTGACTCGCGTGCCATCTCAACTATTTGTGCTGAGGTAGTACCACGTACAATTGAATCATCAACAAGTAAGACATTTTTACCTTTAAACTCACGGTCAATTGCATTGAGTTTTTGACGTACCGATTTTTTACGTAGCTCTTGGCCTGGCATAATAAACGTACGGCCAATATAGCGATTTTTAACAAAGCCTTGGCGGTAAGGTAAATCAAGTACGCGTGCCATTTCTAAAGCGATATCACATGAAGTTTCTGGGATAGGAATAACGACATCAATGTCTTTATCGGCCCACTCACGTGCTACTTTCTCGCCTAGTTTTGTTCCCATATTTACACGTGCAGCATAAACCGACATACGATCAATGGTTGAATCCGGGCGCGCAAAGTAAACAAATTCAAAAATACATGGTGAGTAAGACACTTTATCTGCACAGGTAAAAGAATGAAACTCGCCTTTTTCAGTCACGTAAATAGCTTCGCCTGGGGCAACATCACGAATAAACTCAAAGCCATCTGGCTTTAACGCCACACTCTCTGATGCAAACATATATTCAGTACCGGCAGCAGATTCACGTTTACCAAATACTAAAGGACGGATACCATTTGGATCGCGAAACGCCACAATACCATGACCGATAATCATGGCTATAGTTGCATAACCACCCGTCACTTTATTGTTAACTTCAGTAACCGCTGTAAAAATATCTTCAGGGTCTAATTTTAGTTTGTCTGGCTTACTTAGCTCATGTGCCATAATGTTAAGCAAAATTTCAGAATCAGAGGTAGTATTAACATGGCGACGTGCCTCTGAAAATAACTGCTCTTTTAACGACTCTGCATTGGTTAAGTTACCATTATGGGCAAGTGCTATACCAAAAGGAGAGTTCACGTAAAACGGCTGAGCCTCTGACGAGCTTGAAGAACCCGCTGTTGGGTAGCGCACATGGCCAATGCCAATGTTGCCTTGCAAACGTTTCATATGACGAGTGTGAAATACATCTTTCACTAGGCCATTTGCTTTGCGCAAGCTAAATGTATTGTTCTCAATAGTTATGATACCCGCAGCATCTTGGCCACGGTGTTGCAAAACGGTTAAGCCATCATAAATCGCCTGATTAACTGGCGATGTTCCGACTATTCCAACGATACCACACATGTAATTTATCCTCGCCGATTAACGGTTTACTGAATTTAAAAAGCTCGAGTTGTTTTCTAGGTACGAAAAGAACCATTCAACTACAAAGCCAAATTCTGGAATCAAAATAGAGTTGCCCCACCAATGCGTATTTGGCGCACCAGTAAAAGCATCAAGAAAGAAGAGTAACGCGCTCACGACCAACACGCCTCGAAGAGCACCAAACACCACACCAAAAACACGGTCTGTGCCGGATAATCCGGTTCGCTGTACAAGCTCACCTAAAATATAGTTTAGTAAACCGCCTAACAATAGCGTCGCAAAGAATAATATGGCAATGGCCGCTGCATTTCTTAAAAGGGGTTCAGAAATGGATGTTAGGAAGGAAGCTAAATATTGATAAAATAAGCTGGAGATGATGAAAGCCCCTGCCCATACCGCTAATGACATAGCTTCTTTAACAAAGCCGCGTATTAAACCGATGATGGTAGAGAGTGCAATAATGCCAATAATGGCGTAATCAACCCAGATCATAAGAACCAATTAGTCGCTAATTTTGGGCGCATTCTATACCTAAACCTCCCAGTGATGCAAGTTTAAGCGTGAGATTGCAGGTGAGTAAAAACATGCAGTTTTTAGATAAAAAATAGTGTGAAATATACAGGCTAAAAGTAGGTGGAGATCTAGTCTTAACTTATGGAGTATAAGTTAGGTAAATGTGCAATATTAAGTTATAAGCACACCCACCTATTAGCAACTCAGTTATTTTGCCACTTCAAATTGAGTAACTTTACCGTTTAGTTTAGTTAGTTCTTTCAGCGCGGGAAGTTGGGACTGCAGCTCATTTTTACTTAATGACGGCCCTACAAATACTTTAGTTAACGTACCATTTGGCGTTTTAATTGGCCTAGTAAAGCTTTTAAAACCTTTCGTTTTTAGCTTTGCTTGCAACGCTTTTACATTTGCCGCATGAGAAAAACTACCAAGCTGAATGACATACGCCATACTTGTTAAGTTTTCATTGGTATTACGCGTAGCGTTATTTTGCTCGGTAGTGACTGTGTCTTGCTTTGTATCGGCTATGACCGCTTCAACCATTGCTGGCTGTGCAGTAACGTCAGTTTCAGCTGAGCTGTTTTGTTGCTCAAATGCAGCATCATCAGACTGAATATTTTCAATTTCATCCTCTTTTAATGGTTCTGCATTTGCTACTTGCTGATCAATTGATTCTTGTAAATCAATGGTCTTGAACTCAGAGCGTTCTGGAATCGCTTTAAAGCCTTCTTTATAGTGCACTTTTTCACCATCGAGTATATTGGGAATAAACACAATTGCTGCGATCACCACAATACTTGTTCCGACTAAGCGATTAATAAAACCTGAGTTCACCGACATCCTCTCTATTTTTTAAAGTAATGAATAGCGCCAGCCACGGTAAAAAATGAGCCAAATACAATCAATAGTGTATTACTTGGCTGGCTTGGCAAAATAGCATCCAATGCTACCTCTACGTTGCTATAACCCTGTTTAAAATGACTATTGGGTATACTTGAAAGCGCCTGTTGAAGATGAGCTGCACTATCCCCTCGCGGGCCACCTAAGCTAGCCAACGACCATTCATCGACTACATCAGCCACTTCTTTAAGCACACCGACTTTATCTTTATCAGCAAGCATAGCGGCTAATGCATGAATTTTAAAGCCTTTATCTTTATAGCTTGCTAACTTAGTTGCTAAATAACGTGCCGATTCAGGGTTATGTGCCACATCGGTGTACACTAATGGCGACTCACTTAATTGTTGAAAGCGCCCTTCTACCACTAAGTTGGCTATGCACTGAGTTATCACTTCATCACTTGGTAATAAATCTAGCACCGACAATGTCGTTAACGCAGTGGCCACATTTTGACACGGGATGGCCGGTTTAGGTAAATCGAGATTATGTGCTTTAAATTGCCAACTAAAACTTTGCTCATGCTCTTTAAAAATAAAGTCGCTGCCCGATAGCACCATATTAGCGTTAATTTCTTTGCCATAATCGGTCATTGTATGCGGGATATTTAAATCCCCAATAATTGCCGGGGTACTCTCTCTAAAAATTCCCGCCTTGTCATAAGCCACCAGCTCACGGGTATCACCTAAATATTCTTTATGATCTAAATCGATGGTGGTGATCACACTAGCAAATGGGGTAACAATATTGGTCGCGTCAAAACGCCCGCCCAAACCGACCTCTAACAACACGTAGTCAACTTCTAAGCGTTTAAATATAGCCAACGCGCCTAAGGTACCATATTCAAAATAGGTTAATGGTGTGTCACCACGCCCTTGCTCTAGTAAATTAAACGCATCGACATGGTATTGATCGTCAAGCTCAGCCCCATTAACGCGTACACGTTCGTTATAGCGAACTAAATGAGGTGAAGCATAGGTGCCAACACAATAACCCTGGGCTAATAATAATGACTCTAAACAACGTGCTGTTGTTCCTTTGCCATTGGTGCCTGCAATAAGAATGATTTTACTTGAGGAAGTTAAAAGCTCTATGTTGTTAGCAACACGAGCAACGCGCTCTAAGCCCATTTCTATATTAGCAGGGTGAACACTCTCTAAATAACAAAGCCAATCATCAAGGCTTGATGATTGGCTAGGAATTGTTTTTGTCATAGCATGTAATCAGTAAAGCTGAAATTTACGCTACTCTATGCTCTTGTTCCGTAGAAGGCAAGTTCATAAACTTTGCTAAGATACGTGCTAGCGTATCGCGCATTTCTCGACGGTCAATAATCATGTCGATTGCGCCGTGCTCTAATAAAAACTCACTGCGTTGGAAACCCTCAGGCAGTGTTTCACGCACGGTTTGTTCAATAACACGCGGACCGGCAAAACCAATCAAAGCTTTAGGCTCTGCAACATTAATATCACCAAGCATTGCCAATGATGCTGATACACCACCCATTGTTGGGTCAGTCATTACCGAAATGAACGGTAGGCCTTTTTCGGTCATTTTGGCAAGTGCAGCACTGGTTTTTGCCATTTGCATAAGTGACATTAGCGCCTCTTGCATACGTGCGCCGCCCGATGCAGAAAAACAAATCAGCGGCATATTATGCTCTAAACATTGGTCAACCGCGTCAACAAAGCGAGCACCAACAACCGATGCCATTGAGCCACCCATAAATGAGAATTCAAATGCAACTGCAGCAACCGGAATACCTTTTAAGTTCCCTTTCATTGCAACCAGTGCGTCTTTTTCACCGCTTGACTTTTGAGCTGCATTAATACGATCTGAGTACTTTTTAGAGTCTCTAAATTTAAGCACATCTTTAGGTTCGTGTTGAGCGCCTAATTCATGACGGTCACCGTCATCTAAAAATTGTTCAAGACGCTTACGACCACTAACACGCATATGATGGTCGCACTTAGGGCATACATTTAGTGATTTTTCTAATTCTGCTTTATATAAAATTGAATCACATGACGTACATTTAGCCCATACACCTTCTGGAATTTCTTTACGACCTGAAGATTTAGTCGTTTTTGGTAAGATTTTTTCTAGCCAACTCATTTGCAACTCTCTTAATGCTGTTCTGTGTCGCGAGTCTACATGTTAACCATGCAAACAAATTTTTCCAATTAAAACATGAATTACGCTATCACGGTATAAAAAACTGGTCTTAGTAGTTAGCCCTACGAATAATAGCGTATAAAAATCATCACCTGATTACCTTTTAAATATCGGTATCGGCTAAAAACAAAGGCCCCAACGGCGTTCTAGGAATATTAAAGTGTTCTGGGTAATCAACATCTACTAAATATAAACCCGCCGCTTTTGCTGTGGCGCTCGCTTTGGCCCGCTCTTTAACATCTAACAGCTCTTTTAACCAAATTGGTTCATGTTTATGTAAACCGATATCCATTAAACACCCGGTAATATTACGTACCATATGGTGTAAAAACGCATTGGCTTTAATGTCAATAATGACATAAGCACCTTGGCGCTGTACCGATAAATGATGAATCGTTCGCGTTGCCGTATTAGCTTGGCAGTGAAGCGCTCTAAACGATGTGAAATCGTGCTCACCTAATAAATATTGGCAAGCCTGCTGCATTTTCACTTCATCTAAAGGATGATGAAAGTGGGTAACACCTTCATTTAATACCGCACCACGAAACGCATAATTATAAATCACATAACGATAACGACGAGCAGTTGCACTAAAGCGAGCATGAAAGTCTTCAACCACAGGCTGGGCAAAACGAATAGCAATGTCTTTTGGTAATAAGGTATTCATGCCTAATGTAAAGGCCACCATTTCACGCTCAGCATGGGTATCAAAATGCACAACTTGACCAGTGCCATGCACGCCGGCATCGGTGCGCCCTGCACATACAATTTCAACCGGATGATTACAAATGCGCGACAACGCTTTTTCTACTTCTTGTTGTACGCTATTTACATGAGATTGACGCTGCCAACCACTGTAACGCGCGCCGTTGTATTCTACTCCAAGTGCTACTCGCATAATTACTGCTTTACCTACTGTGCTAATCGACGCTGCATTTTATGCTATATGGCGTTCCAATAAAAGCAGCGAACTAAGGTTCCTAACTATGCGATACAAAAAACCCGTTATTAGTGTTAGCCAATAACGGGTTTTACAGCTTAGATATCCTTTTCAGGATTAGCTATTGTTAGTTTTTCAGCTTAGCTTTTAGATTTTGTGCTTCTTCTTGCACATCGTCTGGGCCATTATTAATAATCTCATCTAAGATTTTAACTGCCGAGTCAGCATCATCTATCTCTATATATGCGTGAGCAAGATCAAGCTTTGCCGAGTAACCACCACTTTGAGTATCAACATCCATAGGGTTATCACCAGCAAGTAATGAATCGTAGTCACCCAAACCAACATCCATATCGACGTCGGTGTAAGGTTCGTGATCTATATCCGCATCATCACTTTGCTCTAGTAATGCATCAATATCAACAAAGTCATCTTGATCTAATGGCTCAGTAACCTCAGGTTGCTCAATGGGCTCTTGCAACGATGGTGCTTTATCATCAGCTAAATCTTCATTAAGTAAGCTATTAAAATCAACATCGAATTCACTGCTGTCGCTTAAATCAACATCATCAGGTTCAGCCAACTCATTCAGTAATGAATCAAAATCTGTTTGTGTTAAATCAGCCATGAACTCATCATCTAGCTCATCATCTGAAATCATTTCTGATTCTGATGGTACTGACGTTTGCGTTAAATCAGCTTCACGATCAGCATTTGTTTGCTGATCGGTAAATTCAGCTGACTCTGTTAACGCATCAAGTTGATCATCGTCAAAATCATCATTAGAGCTAACAACTTGCTCATCTGCAGCTTGTTCAGTCAGATCTGCAGACTCTGAAATATCATTATCTAAAGCTTGCTCTATATCTAACTCTGAAAACTCATTGTTAAGTAACAGCTCATCATCAAAATCATCTTCTAGGCTATCGAGATCGTTACCTGCTGATAGAGCATTAGCGAGATCTTGCTCTGCTTGGCTGGGTGACATGCCTGTGGCATCACCATCTAAATTATCACCTTGTAGCTCTTGTGGTGTTAAAGATTGTTGTTCCTCATCAGATAAAGGCAGTTCATCATCCAGCTCTAACTCAGGATACTCCTCAAGTTCTTCACTTGGGGTGATTATTTCAGGCTCATATAGCTCATCGTCTTCTGTCGATAAATCGTTGCTTTGGATATCGCCAGCAAGCGGGTCATCGCCTAAATCAATTTCCTCTTCATCAAGATCATCGTCTAAGTCATCCATTGACCAATCAGGTACTTGTTCATCCTCATCGCCTGTTTGCTCAAGCTCACTTAAAAGATCATCGACACTTTTGAAGTTTTCATCGTTGTATTCGTCAAGCGCATCTTCTGGGTCGAGTAAAGTAGAAGACGTATCGGTAAAATCATCTTCTGATCCAACATCAGGCTCTGCTTCAAGT
>NZ_PNDK01000057.1:0-5888 GCF_005887265.1 Pseudoalteromonas sp. S1608 | reverse complement strand
ATCTAATATAAGCATATCAGCTTCTAAAAACTAAAACCTAAAACCTAAAACCTAAAACCTAAAACCTAAAACCTAAAACCTAAAACCTAAAACCTAAAACCTAAAACCTAAAACCTAAAACTTTTTGCGGAAAAAACAACCGGCCGGTAGCAATGTCGTTTAAGTGCTGGTATACTCCCGCGTCTGCCACGTTGCGTTCTATGTCCTCATATAGTTTAGCCACTTGTGAGCGGCGAAAAAGTCTAAAACTCGAAGGGGTTGTAGCATACTTAGAGCGGTAGTTAATAATAACTACCTGTGGTTTTAATTGAAAAACATTGGATTTTTATAAATGAAAACGTTTGTTGCTAAGCCAGAAACAGTAAAACGTGACTGGTACGTAGTTGACGCTGAAGATAAAACTTTAGGTCGCATCGCTACTGAAATCGCTCATCGCCTACGCGGTAAGCACAAAGCTGAGTACACACCACACGTAGATACTGGTGATTACATCATCGTTATCAACGCTGAGAAAGTTACTGTTACTGGTAACAAATTCAAAGATAAAGTGTACTACGCTCACTCTGGTTTCCCAGGTGGTCTTAAGTCTACTACTTTTGATAAACTTCAAGCTGCAAAGCCTGAAATGATCATCGAAAAAGCTGTTAAAGGCATGTTGCCACGTGGTCCTTTAGGCCGCGCTATGTTCCGCAAACTTAAAGTTTACGCGGGTACTGAGCATAACCATGCTGCACAACAGCCTCAGGTTCTAGACATTTAAGGAGCACTATCATGGCAAATCAATACTACGGTACAGGTCGTCGTAAAAGTTCAAGTGCTCGCGTATTCTTACGCCCAGGCACTGGTAACATCGTAATCAACAAGCGCTCTTTAGAAGAGTACTTTGGTCGCGAAACAGCACGCATGGTTGTTCGTCAAGCTCTTGAGCTTGTAGATATGACTGAAAAATTTGACCTTCACATCACCGTTGCTGGTGGTGGTACTACTGGTCAAGCTGGTGCTATCCGTCACGGTATCACTCGTGCACTTATGGAGTTTGACGAGTCATTACGTCCACAACTTCGTAAAGCAGGTTTCGTTACTCGTGATGCACGTAAAGTTGAACGTAAGAAAGTGGGTCTTAAGAAAGCGCGTAAGCGTCCACAGTTCTCAAAACGTTAATTTTTACGTTATCAAGAATTCAAAAACCCAGCTTATGCTGGGTTTTTTGTTTTTAGATTAAATAAAAGGTATTAGGAAGATAAAGGTATTAGGTATCAGGAAGACAAAGATCCAGAACAACCTAAAGCTCAAAACCTAACACCTAAAACCTAACACCTAAAACCTAACACCTAAAACCTTTCCCTTTACTACTAATGTCGACATTAGCTTGATCAGAATCGGCAAAGCGTGCGTATTTATTGAACGAAAGC
This sequence comes from Pseudoalteromonas sp. S1608, assembly GCF_005887265.1. Lineage (GTDB taxonomy): Bacteria > Pseudomonadota > Gammaproteobacteria > Enterobacterales > Alteromonadaceae > Pseudoalteromonas > Pseudoalteromonas undina. The sequence continues at coordinate 4,476 of NZ_PNDK01000057.1, read as the reverse complement.
TTAAAAATGACCGACTAACGCAAAAAAAGTTAAATAATTATCGCAATTAGTTTAAATCCATCAGTTAATTGGTGAATTTTTTTGCTACAATTGGCGGGCAAATAAAGTGAATGAGTTTAATGTCGCCAAATTCAGTTGTTACTGTACTTAGTTGGTGAGATTGTACTTGTTTACAAATTGTTTTTACGGAAGCGATACTATAGTCATTTGGTTTCATACTCGAGCTTACTTAATCAACTATTTGAGCAAGTCAGGTTTATTCGAGCAGGAGGCTGTGAATAACCTTGTTTTAAACAAGGGTTTTAATTATGATCGTTTCTCTTTTAAAATTCGAAAAATTAACCTGCTGTAACTGATGTTCTCAATATAGCAAGTGTTGAGAATCATAGTGGAGATAAGTGGATGAGCAATGCGCCTGTAGACAATGGCCGACGTCGCTTTTTAACCATAGCTACCTCTGTTGTTGGTGGTGTTGGTGCGGCTGGGGCTGCTGTTCCTTTTATTGCGTCTTGGAATCCAAGTGAGCGAGCTAAATCTGCGGGTGCGCCTGTAGAAGTAGATATCAGCAAACTTGAGCCAGGACAATTAATACGTGTCGAGTGGCGTGGTAAACCTGTATGGGTTGTATCACGGACCCCAAAAATGCTTGAGCAGATGAAAGAACATGAAGGTCAACTTCGTGATCCGCAATCGCAAGAGCCACAACAATTAGAATCATCAACCAATGATTTTCGTTCATTACGCCCAGAGATTTTTGTCGCTGTAGGTATTTGTACGCATTTGGGTTGTTCACCTAGCTTTTTACAAGGTGGCTTTGGTGAGAAAGTGGAAGGGACTGATGACGGTTTTTACTGTCCATGTCACGGTTCTAAGTTTGATATGGCTGGCCGTGTATTCCAATCGGTACCTGCACCATTAAATTTAGAAATTCCACCATATACTTTTCTTGATGAGACCACTATTTTAGTGGGCGAAGAACAAGGGGTGGCCTAATGTTTGGTAAAATTGTTGAGTGGATAGACGACCGTATCCCAATGACACGTGTTTGGAACATGCACATTGCACAGTATCCAGCACCAAAAAACTTTAACTTCTGGTACTTCTTCGGCTCTCTAGCTATGTTAGTACTAGTAAACCAAATACTTACAGGTATTTGGTTAACGATGAACTATGTACCATCTGCTGAAGGTGCATTTGCATCAGTAGAATACATCATGCGTGATGTAGAGTACGGTTGGTTATTACGTTATTTGCATTCAACGGGTGCATCTGCGTTTTTCATCGTTGTTTACATGCACATGTTCCGTGGCATGATCTACGGTTCTTACCAGAAACCACGTGAATTACTGTGGTTATTCGGTATGTTCATTTTCTTAGCCCTAATGGCTGAAGCATTCATGGGTTACTTATTACCATGGGGCCAAATGTCGTTCTGGGGTGCACAGGTAATCATTTCATTATTCGGGGCTATCCCGGTTATTGGTGATGACTTAACACTGTGGATCCGTGGTGACTATGTAATTTCAGGTGCAACGCTTAACCGCTTCTTTGCATTACATGTAATTGCACTGCCATTGGTTATTGTTATTTTAGTATTTTTACACATTGTTGCACTACACGAAGTGGGTTCTAATAACCCAGACGGTATTGATAACAAACGTAAAAAAGGAACTGTGGCTGAAGAAGACAAGCCTAAATTTAAGTTCCATGAATACTACACTGACAAAAAAGACATTATTGATGCGATTCCGTTCCACCCTTATTACACAGTAAAAGATATTGTGGGCGTGGTTGGTTTCTTAATCTTGTTCTGCTGGGTTGTGTTCTTTATGCCTGCTATGGGTGGTTTCTTCTTAGAAGCGCCAAACTTTGAAGCAGCTAACCCACTTAAAACACCTGAGCATATTTTCCCTGTTTGGTACTTCACGCCATTCTATGCAATCTTACGTGCAATCCCTGACAAACTAATGGGTGTTGCTGCAATGGGTGCATCAATTGTCGTGCTAGCATTATTACCTTGGATTGACCGTGGTTCGGTTCGTTCAGTTCGTTACCGTTGTGGTTTCCACAAATGGAACATTGCAGGTTTTGTTGTTACTTTCGTTCTTTTAGGTTGGGTTGGTGCTACACCACAAACTGATTTTAAAACGATTGTTTCGCAAGTCTGTACTGTGACTTACTTTATGTTCTTCGTACTGTTATTCGTTTACAGTAAGAATGAAAAAACTAAGCCATTGCCTGAGAGGTTAACGAAATGATGAAAAAGCTATTAATAGGTTTATTTGCTTTATCAGTAAACGTGTTACCTGCAATGGCGGCTGGCCCGTCAGTTCCTCTAATGGAAGCGGGTAACGATATATCTGATCAACCTTCTTTGCAGCGTGGCGCAAAGTTGTTCATGAACTACTGTCTTGGTTGTCACCAAATGCAGTATCAACGTTATGAACGTACTTTCCGCGACATTGGTATTCCAACAGAGATTGGCCAAGAGCAACTTATTTTTGATGGTTCAAAAGTGGGTGGTCATATCCTTAACGCGATGGCAAAAGAAGATGCTGCAAAATGGTTTGGTGCGGCTCCGCCGGATCTAACCAACGTTGCGCGTGTGCGTGGCAGTGATTGGATTTACACCTATTTAAAATCGTTTTACAAAGATGAATCTCGTCCGTTTGGCGTAAATAATACGTTATTCCCATCGGTGGGTATGCCACATGTTCTTCAAGAGTTGCAAGGTGTTCCTACTGCAATTACTGAAGAAGTAACAGTAGATGGTAAAACAACCACTCATATTACTGGTACAAAAACAGATGGTACGGGCGAATTAAGTGTAGATGAATATGACCAAGCAGTTCGTGATTTAACGAATTTCCTAGAGTATGTAGGTGAACCTACACGTCTCGAATCGGAAGCGCTAGGTCTTAAGGTAATCGGATTTTTAATTATCCTATTTATCTTGGCATTTATGCTGAAGAAAGAATACTGGAGAGATGTTCATTAAGTTTGAACATATTTAAAGGTAATTTTGCAATAGGGGCTTAAGCCCCTATTGCTGTTTTAGTTATTTAATGGAGGTAGGCATGGCCGTAGCTGCCAATAAGCGCCCTGTAATGACCCTTTTTTCTGGTGCTAACTGTATGTATAGCCACCAAGTACGCATTGTACTTGCTGAAAAAGGTGTAAGTGTAGATATTCATATGGCTGAAAAGGATAACCTGCCAGAAGCACTTCACGAAATTAACCCTTACGGCACAGTGCCAACACTGATTGACCGTGAGCTTGGTTTATATCAGGCAAACATCATCATGGAATACCTTGATGAACGTTTTCCTCATCCTCCACTAATGCCTGTATATCCGGTCATGCGTGGTCGTAGTCGATTAATGATGCACCGTATTGATACTGATTGGTACAGCCTAGCTGAAAAAATCATTAACAACACCTCTGATGCGGCGCAAGCTCGTAAAGAGCTGACAGAAGCATTACTTGCAATAGCACCAATCTTTAGTGAAGCGCCTTACTTTATGAGTGAAGAGTTTAGCTTAGTTGATTGTTACTTAGCTCCACTGTTATGGCGTTTACCAGAGTTTGGTATTGAGCTTAATGGTGCAGGCTCTAAAGAACTTAAAGAGTATATGATCCGTTTATTTGAACGTGAATCATTCCAAGCTTCTTTAACTGAAGCAGAGCGTGAGATCCGTTTATAATGACTTCTAATCGTCCTTATTTACTACGCGCTTTTTTTGATTGGATTGTTGATAACGAATGCACGCCACACTTAGTGGTTAATGCTGACTTTCCTGCAGTGCAAGTGCCAACACAGTTTGTTCAAGATGGCCAAATTGTATTGAACATAAGCCCTTCGGCGGTTACGCAGTTTTCGTTAGATAATACTCAGCTTAGCTTTAACGCGCGCTTTGGCGGCCAGCCAATGCAAGTGTACGTGCCTTTAGGGGCTGTACTTGCAATATATGCACGTGAAAATGGCGAAGGCACAGTCTTTACTGCAGATGAGTTTTTAGAGGACGAAGACGATTTTGCTCCAGAGCTTGAAAGTGTTGATTCATCACCAGAGATAGTTGATGAAACGCCAGCTCCCAAGCCTGAAAAGAAAAAAGGCTCACATTTACGTGTTATAAAATAGCTCGTAAATGTTAGAAAAAAACCGCTTAATAAGCGGTTTTTTTATGTCTGTATGAAAATATTAGGTTAAAGGTTAAAGATTAGAAAGGCTCACGAGCGACGAGCTACGAGAAACGCGTTAAGATTGACTGGTGTAGCAGCGGATTTATTCCGCGTCTGGTCTAAAGTGAAGAGCAGGTTTTAGGTATTAGGTGCTAGGTGTTAGGTAGAGATTAAGCCAAGCAGGGTGTTTGGGTTCACGGCAGCGGGCTGCGAGAAGCGAGAAGCGAGCAACGGGCCTAGAGACTCGAATTAATCAGTTGGGCTAATGGTTACTGTTTTCTCATTTACTCCTCA